>NZ_JBFANV010000005.1:0-264416 GCF_040674955.1 Nonomuraea sp. NPDC049695
GTGTGCGGCGTGACGCTCACGATGGTGCTGCCGCTGTACTCGCCCGACGGCCGCCTGCCCTCTCCTCGCTGGCGGTGGGCTCGATCTCCGGCTACCACATCGCCGAGGCCGGGGCCAACCCGATCAGCCAGCTCGCCTTCACTCTCGCCAACGGCTTCACGTACGTGGAGGCGTACCTGGCCAGGGGCATGAAGATCGACGACTTCGCCCCCAACCTGTCGTTCTTCTTCTCCAACGGCATGGACCCCGAGTACAGCGTGCTCGGACGCGTGGCCCGCCGCATCTGGGCGGTGGCCATGAGGGAGCGGTACGGCGCCGCCGAGCGCTCGCAGAAGCTGAAGTACCACATCCAGACCTCGGGCCGCTCCCTGCACGCCCAGGAGATGAACTTCAACGACATCCGCACCACCCTCCAAGCCCTGATCGCCATCTACGACAACTGCAACAGCCTGCACACCAACGCCTTCGACGAGGCGGTGACCACCCCGTCGGCCGACTCGGTGCGCAGGGCCATGGCGATCCAGCTCATCATCAACCGCGAATGGGGCCTGGCGAAGAACGAGAACCCGCTGCAGGGCTCGTTCATCGTCGAGGAGCTGACGGACCTGGTGGAGGAGGCGGTGCTCGCCGAGTTCGAGCGGCTGTCCGACCGGGGCGGCGTGCTGGGCGCGATGGAGACCGGCTACCAGCGCGGCAAGATCCAGGACGAGTCCATGCTGTACGAGATGCGCAAGCACGACGGCTCGCTGCCGATCATCGGCGTGAACACGTTCCGCAACGGGGACGAGCAGCCGCCGGAGCACAAGCTGGAGCTGGCCAGGGGCACGGAGGAGGAGAAGCGCTCCCAGCTGGACCGGCTGCGCGCCTTCCACGAGCGCAACCGCTCCGAGGGCCCCGCCCAGCTCGCCCGGCTGCGCGAGGTGGCGATGTCGGACGGGAACGCGTTCGAGGTGCTGATGGAGGCGGCCCGGCACTGCTCGCTCGGTCAGATCACGGATGCGCTGTTCGAGGCGGGCGGCCAGTACCGCCGCAACGTCTGACCCCTCGACCCGGCGGCGCGGCGCGGCGTGAGCGGGTGGCGCGGATAGGATCACGGGGCGGGAACATCGCTAACCAGGAGGCTTTCATGTCCGACGTCACTTTCAAGGGCAACCCCATCGCCGTAGGCGGCACCTTCCCGAAGCCCGGCGACAGCGCGCCCGCGTTCAAGCTGGTGGGCGGCGACCTCGCCGAGCAGTCGCTGGCTGACTTCGGCCAGAAGACCAAGGTGCTCAACATCTTCCCGAGCGTCGACACCGGCGTCTGCGCCGCCTCAGTGCGCCGCTTCAACCAGGTGGCCGCCGAGCACCCCGACGTGGCCGTGCTCTGCGTCTCCGCCGACCTGCCCTTCGCGCAGAAGCGGTTCTGCGGCGCCGAGGGGCTCGACAACGTGACCATGCTCTCGCTCATGCGGGGCCGCGAGTTCCTGGCCGACTACGGCGTGGCGCAGGAGTCGGGGCCGCTGGCCGGGCTGGCCGCGCGGGCCGTGGTCGTGCTCGACGGCGACAACAACGTGGTCTACTCCGAGCTGGTGCCGGAGATCACGCAGGAGCCCGACTACGAGGCCGCGCTGTCCGCGCTCAAGTGACCTGCGGGCCCAGGCGGGCCTTGAAGTCACCGGCGAGATCCAGCAGGTGCTGATCGCTCATGGCGGTGTGCTGGAGGTCCAGGATGATCTCGTGGACCCCGGCCTCCGCCGCGGTGGTGAGGTAGGCGCTGATCTGGGCGACCGTGCCGCTCAGCGGCGGAGCGCCCTGATCGGTGATGACGGGGTTGGCGCGCAGCGCCATGCGCAAGGTGGCCGGATCGCGCCCGGCCTCCTCGGCGCTCCGGCACACCGTCCGCCACATCGAGGCCAGCATGGGGATCGGGAGGGTCGCCGTCAGCCAGCCGTCGGCCCGGCGGCCGACGCGGCGCAGCGCGGGCTCGGCGAACCCGGCCAGATAGAGCGGCGGCCGGTGGGCGGGCTTCGGCTCGATGTGGCTGGGGGCGATCGTCCACAGCTCGTGCTCGTACGACACGGGGTCGGTGCCCCAGATCGCCTCCAGCGCGTCGAGGGTGGCGTCGTAGCGTGCCGCCCGTCCCCGCCACGGCACCCCCGCGGCGGCGTACTCGTCGGACGACCAGCCGAGGCCGAGCCCGGCGACGAGCCGCCCGCCGCTGAGGTGGTCGATCGTGGTGAGCGAGCGGGCCAGGACCACGGGGGGATACCAGCAGGCGTTCAGCGCGCTCGTGCCCAGCCGTACGGACGAGGTCGCCGAGGCGGCCACCGACAGCATCGCGAACGGATCGAGGAACACCCGGTGCTCCTCCGGGAGGTCGCCCCCCGGATAGCGGTCCTTCGGCCGCAGCGGCGTCAGCAGCCGGTCGCCCGCCCACAGACCGGCGAACCCCATCGACTCGGCCTCCCGCGCCACCCGCAGCACGCTGGACAGCGCGGCGAACCTGCCGAACTGGGGAACGGCCAGCCCGATGTCCAAGAGCTCAGACCTTTCTGCCGACGCCGCAGAGGATCAGCGACGACTCCGGGCCGTCGGCGAAGTCGATCGTGTCGGCCTGGTCAGGCCGCCATTCGGGCAGCCAGACGAGGCCCGGGTCGACCAGCCCGAACCCCTCGAACAGCTCCGCGATCCGCTCACGGCTCCTGAGCGTGAGCGGGGCGTCGGTGCCC
The DNA here is from genome assembly GCF_040674955.1 of Nonomuraea sp. NPDC049695. Lineage (NCBI taxonomy): Bacteria > Bacillati > Actinomycetota > Actinomycetes > Streptosporangiales > Streptosporangiaceae > Nonomuraea > Nonomuraea sp. NPDC049695. The sequence goes on from NZ_JBFANV010000005.1 coordinate 2,711, forward strand.
TCGTAGACCTCGGTGACCGTGTCCACCGCCTCGGCGCGGGCGTCGCTGGTGGCGTGGGACATGACGAGGTGGCTGCCGGGGGCCACGGCGTCGCGCAGGCTCGCGACGATCTCCTGGGGCCGGTCGGAGTCGCCGAGGTAATGCACGATCGCCGTCAGCAGCACGCCGACGGGGCGGTCGAAGTCGATCGCCTCCATCACGTCCGGATTTTTCAGGATCTCGTAAGGTTTGCGCAGGTCACCGTATGCCGCCGTCGTGCCGGCCCGACCGGCCAGCAGCGCCCTGGCGTGCACCAGCACCACGGGATCACGATCGACGTAGACCACCCTGGCGCCGGGGGCGACCTTTCCGGCCACCTCGTGCACGTTGTCCTGGGCCGGCAGTCCCGTGCCGATGTCGAGGAACTGCGTGATGCCGGACCCGGCGAGGAAGCGCACCGCCCGCTTCAGGAACGCCCGATTGGCGCGGACCGCCGCCCGTAACTCCGGAGCCACCGCGAGGATCTTCGCCGCCGCCGCCCGATCGGCGGGGAAGTGGTCCTTGCCGCCGAGGAAGTAGTCGTAGAGACGGGCAACGTTGGGCGTGTGCGGATCGAAGGCTGGCGACTCTCTCTCCAACCGGACTTCCCCCGATCAAGATGTAACGATCTTCGAGCTGGATTCTACGGATCCGGGCCGACATTAGGTTGAATCTAGATGTGGACGACACCGGCGTGCCCGTGAAGATTCCCGACACCGTGCGGCGGATCGTGTCCCTGGTGCCCTCGCTGACCGAGTCGGTGGCCGCGACCGTCCCCGAGGCACTGGTCGGGGCGACCGACTGGTGCTCACACCCGGCTGACCTGGACGTGGCCAGGGTCAGGGGCACCAAGAACCCCGACCTCGACGCGATCAGGCGGCTCAGGCCCGACGTGGTCCTGGCCAACGCCGAGGAGAACCGCGCGCCCGACATCGAGGCCCTGCGCGAGTCGGGCATCGCGGTCTGGGTGACGAGGATCGAGACCCTCCAGGAGGCGTTCGACTCGCTGGACCGCATGTTGAGGCAGGCGTGCCGTACCGGCCGCCCGGCGTGGCTGGACGCGGCGGAGGAGGCGTGGCGGGCGCCCGCCGAAGGGCCGAGGAGGACGGCGGTCGTCCCGATCTGGCGGCGGCCGTGGATGGTGGTGGGGCGAGACACGTTCACCGGCGACGTGCTCAGGCAGCTCGGCGTGGACAACCTCTACGCGGGCCACGAGGAGCGCTATCCCCGGATCCCGCTGCCCGAGCTGGTCGGGCGGCGGCCCGACCTGGTGGTCCTGCCCGACGAGCCCTATGCGTTCTCGGAGACGGACGGCCCCGAGTGCTTCCCCGGGCTCACCTGCGCGCTGGTCAGCGGGCGGCTGCTCACCTGGTACGGCCCCTCGCTCGTGGGAGCGCCCGAGGCACTGCGGCGCGCGCTCGGCTGACCGGTCAGCTCGCCTCGTCCGTACGGGCGGCCAGGGCCGCGTCCACGGAGGCGGGGGAGAGCACGTGCTCCATGACGATCACCGCCATCCCCACGATCCCCGCCTGGTGCCCGAGCGAGGTGGGGACGATCTCCAGGTTCCTGGTCGTGTACGGCAGGCTGCGGCGGTAGACGATCTCCCTGATGCCCGTCAGGTAGTGCTCCCTGGTCTCCGCCATGTCCCCGGCCAGGACCAGCACGCCAGGGTTGAGCAGGCTGACCGCGGTGGCCAGCACGGTGCCCAGCGTGCGGCCCGCCTCCTGGGTGCGCGCGATGGCCTCGGGGTCGCCCGCCTGCACGAGGCGCACCACGTCGCGGCTGGACTCCTGGCCCAGGTCGACGGCGAGTGCGTGGCCGCTGGCCAGCGAGGCCACGCAGCCGCGGGAGCCGCACGTGCACACCCGGTCGTCGGCCTCACGCAACCGCACATGCCCGATGTTCCCGGCGGCGTCCTCGACTCCCCGGTAGATCTGCCCGTCGAGAACGATGCCGGTGCCGATGCCGGTCGACACCTTGATGAGGATCAGCGAGTCCGTGTCCCGCCACGACGACCACCACTCGCCCAGCGCCATGGCGTTCGCGTCGTTCTCGACCAGGATGGGCACGTCGTACGTCTCCCCGATGGCCCCGCCCACCGGATAGTCGTCCCATCCCGGCATGAGGAACGACCTGATCATCCGCCCGGTGGTGTGGTCCACCGAGCCGGGCACGTCGAGCCCGATGCCGCACACCTCGCCCGCCGGGCGCCCGGTCCTGTCGAGCAGCCGCTCGAACGCCTGCCGCACCCACGACAGGACGGCCTCGGGCCCGAGCTCGATGCGCATCTCGGTGCTCTCCTCGGCCAGGGGCCTGGCGGCCAGATCGGTGAGCGCGACCCTGGCGTGGGTGGCCCCCAGGTCGGCCACCAGCAGCAGGCGCCTGGCGGCGTCCACGGCGAGCACCGAGGGCGGTCGCCCGCCCCCGGAGGCGCCGACGCCGGACTCGTGGATGTATCCGGCGTCGATGAGCCGGTCGACCCGGTCGGTGATCGTCGATCGGGACAGTCCGGTGTACTCGATGAGTTCCTTGCGGGTACGGCAGGCGCCATTGCGGATGAGCTGGAGGATCTGCCCTGCCGTCAGCATGGTCTATCCCTTCTCTGCTCCTGCGGTGAGGCCCTCCGTCAGCAGGCGTTCACTGGCGAAGAACACGATCACGATGGGCAGCGTCAGCACCACCGATCCTGCCATCAGGACCGTCGTGGGGATCTCGATGCTGCCCGCCAGCTGAGAGAGCCCCAGCGAGACCGTCCATCTCTCGCGCCTGTCCACGAGAAAGAGCAGGGCGAACAGGAACTCGTTCCACGCGATCATGAAGGCGTAGAGGCCGGTGGCCATCAACGCGGGCTTGGACAGCGGCAGCACCACGCGCCAGATGGTCGACAGCCTCGTGCACCCGTCGATCGCGGCCGCTTCCTCCACGCTCTGCGGCACGGTCTCGAAGTAGTTGCGGAGCATGTATACCGTGACCGGGACGGTTTGCGCGATATACACGGCGATCAGCCCGAAAAGGGATCCCCGTAGCCCCAGCATCGTGAACAGCACGAACAGCGGGATGGCCAGCACGATCGCCGGAAACAGGTACACCGCCAGGAAGAGGAAGTGCACCTGCCGCCGCCCGAAGAAGCGCAGCCGCGCGACCGCGTACGCGCCCGGGATCGAGATCAGCAGCGTGCACGCCACGGAGGAGACCGCCACGATCGCGCTGTTCCCGAGGAAGCTCAGGAAGCCCTGCTTGGTCAGCACGTCCACGTACGTGCCCAGGGTGAAGCTGCGCGGCCAGAGCGAGCCGGGGTCCAGGATGAGCTCCTGGATGTCGCGTACGGACAGCATCACCATGTAGAAGAACGGGAACGCGGTCATCAGGAAGAGCACCACGATGACCAGCGGTTTGAGTACCCGGAAGAGCCCGCGCTCGAACCTATCGCGACTCATTCTCACCCCCGCCGAAGAACCGCAGGTAGATGGCCAGGAACACGACCAGGAAGACCGCCAGCACGATCGCCTGCGCGGCCGAGGCGCCGATGTCGTCGCGTGCGGTCAGGAAGTTGTAGACCCGCACGCTGACCACCTCGGTACCGGCCCCGCCGCCGGTCAGCAGGTAGACGTCGTCGAACTTGGTGAACGTGAACACGAACCGCAGCACCGACAGCAGCGCGATGATCCGCCAGAGCTGCGGCATGATCACGTACCGGAACCGCTGGGTGGGCGTGGCCCCGTCCACCACCGCCGCCTCGTCCAGCTCGGCGGGCAGCGCCTGCAGCCTGGCCAGGATGAACAGGAACGCGAACGGGAAATACCGCCACGCCTCGAACGCGATCACCGTGAACAGCGCCACCGGCACCTGCACGCCGAGGAACTCGCCCTTCGCCTGGGTGAGGAACGCGATGGGCTCGTGGAGCCAGGTGTTGACGATGCCGTACTGGGGGTTGAGCATCGTCTCCCACAGGAACGCCACGGCCACGACCGGCGCCACGTACGGGATCAGGATCGAGGCCCTGACCAGGGTCCGGCCCTTGAACCTGTCCCGGAGGGCCAGGGCCGCCACCAGCCCGATCGCGATCGACAGCGCAGTTCCCGCGACGGTGTAGATGAGCGTGTTGACCAGGGACGACCAGAAGCCGGGCTCGGAGACGACGTACGAGAAGCTCTCCAGCGTGTAGTGGCCGAAGATGCCCGCCCGCCGGATGTTGATCAGCCGCACGTCCTGGAACGCCAGCATGATCGCCCACAGCAACGGCAGCACCACCACGACCAGCGTGATGATCAGCGTGGGGGAGATCAGCGCAAGCCCGGCCCGCCCCTCCTGCTGCCGCAACGTGCGGGTCATTGGCGGATCCCGCGCTTGATGGTCTCCACGTCCGTCTTGGCCTGCGTGGCGGCGGCCTGCGGGGTCAGCGAGCCGTCCACCACCGCGCTCAGCGCCTTGGGTACGGGCAGTTCGCCCATGATGGCGCCGACCAGCTTGCCCTGGCCCTGCGGGATGCCCCAGCGGGCGAACGTGTCAGGGCTCTTGCGCAGGGCGTCGAGCACGTCGGCCGGGTAGATGTCGGCCAGCGGCTTCTTGGAGTCGACCCCGGCGGGCAGCTTGTTCCACTTGTCCTCGAAGCCCTTGCGGGTCGGGAACTTGCCCTCCGGCGCCATGCCGATCCAGCGCTCGTAACCCTCGTTCATCATGAAGGCCACGAACTTGGCGGCGGAGTCCTTGGCGGCGTCACGGGTGATCGCCCACGAGACGATCTCGCCGTACTGCGCGGGCGCGCTCCCGTCGGGCCCCTTCAGCGCCGTGACCACTCCGGTGTTCTTGGCCAGCCACTCGGGATCGGCGCGGCACTCCTGGCAGCTCGGCAGCGCGTCCTTACGCAGGCCGGCCAGCTCGTCGAGGATGAACGACGACCAGATCGTCATGGCCGCCTTGCCCGAGAAGTAGGTGGCCCTGGTGGAGTCGACGTCCTGCTTGCCCTTCACGGAGTAGTTCTTCGCGAGCTTCGCGTAGAAGTCGAACGCCCTCACGCACTGTGGCGAGTCAAGGGCGACATTTCCGGAATTGTCGACCAGCTGGCAGCCGTTCGCCAGCGCGACGTGCTCGAAACTCTGCGCGGTGAACGAGTCCTTGGGCGCGATCGCCAGCGTGATGCCCGCCACCCCACCCGTGTTGAGCTTGGCGGCCGCCGCCTCGAGCCGTTCGTACGTGTCGGGCGGCTGCAGCCCCGCCTTCTCGAACAGGTCCTTGCGGTAGAGGATGAGCTGCGCCCACCCGTCACTGGGCACCGCGAGCAGCTTGCCCCCCGAGCTGTCGAGCTCCAGGGCCCGCGGCGAGAACGAGTCCCGGCCGAGCTGATCGGCGACCTTGCCCGGCGTCTCGGTGTCGAGAAGGTCATTGGCCTCCAGCTCGCGCACGGCCGCCAGCGGCAGCGCGCCGATCACGTCCGGCAGGTCCCCGGCCGCGGCGGCGGCCGTCATGGTCTGGCTGAACTGGTCCTCGGCCACGCCGACCAGCTTGACCTTGATCCCGGTCTTCTTGGTGAACTCGGCGACGATCTGGTTCTGTACGCCCATCCGGTCGTTGAGGTTCTCCTCGGTCCAGACGGTGATCTGGTTGCTCGCGGACGGCTCGCCACCGTCGTCGCCGCATGCCGCCAGCGAAGCGGCTGTCAGCAGTGCGACGGAGAGGACGGCGGTGACCTTCTTCGGCATGGCACGCTCCTCCGGTAGGGGATATGCCGCCCTTACCCTCGCCGTGATCCCGGCAACGTGCGGTAGTCGATACGAGACCGGTCTGTACCCACTCCGTGCCTAGGAGTACAGAACGGGATCTTCTACCGCAAAAGATCTACGTTCGTGTGATTTCGGTCATCCCAAGGTCGCGTCATGCCCTAGAAATCCCAGGTGTGGGGCTAAGTCCGCTTTGCCGATAAGGTCGCTTTCCGGAAGACACGCTGGCGAAAACCCCAATTTCATCGGCGCTAACCGGCGGAAGTCGTAGACTTAAGAGTGCTACCAGCGCAACTATCGTATGCAAACAAGCACTAAATCTTTGTCTTTTGTTTGATCATTAAGCGTAAGTGTGGGGCATGCGCGTCATCACCTTTGAAGAGCCAGGCCGTGTCCGCGTCAGCCTGGAGTCGCCCGCCGACCTGGTGCCGGGTTCCGTACGAGTCCGTACGATCTATTCCGGCGTGTCCGCGGGCACTGAGCTCACCGCCTATCGCGGCACAAATCCATATCTCAACCGCCACTGGGACACCGAGCGCCGGCTCTTCGTCGACGGCCAGACGCACGCCTACCCGCTGACCGGCTGGGGCTACCAGGAGGTCGGCGAGGTGGTGGAGGCCGCGCCCGACGTCGCGGATCCCCCCGTCGGCAGCATCGTGTGGGGCATCTGGGGCCACCGCGCCGAGGCCGTCGTCCCGGCGGAGAAGCTCGTCGGCCATGTCATGCCGCCCGGCGCCGACCCGCTGACCGGGGTGTTCGCCCGCGTGGGAGCCATCGCGCTCAACGCCGTGCACGCCGCCGACGTGCACCTCGGCGACCAGATCGCGATCTTCGGCCAGGGCGTCATCGGGCTGCTCGCCACTCGGCTGGCCGTGCTGAGCGGCGCCAGGGTGCTCGCGGCCGACGCGATCCCCGACCGGCTGGAGCTGGCCAGGAAGTTCGGCGCGGCCGAGGTGATCGACGTGCGCGCCGGCTCCGTGGCCGAGTACACGCGCAAGCGCATCGAGGGCGCGGACACGGTCATCGAGCTGAGCGGCACCCACCAGGGCCTGCACGAGGCCATCAGGACCGTGCGCAAGGGCGGCCGGGTCGTCGCCGCCGGGTTCTACCAGGGCGACGGCATCGGGCTGCGGCTGGGCGAGGAGTTCCACCACAACCAGGTGCAGCTCGTCTCCTCCCAGATCGGCGGCGTGGCCTCGTGGCTGGCGCACCGGTGGGACGTCGAGCGCCTGCAGCGCACGTTCATGGCTCTCGTGCACGAGGGCCAGGTCGAGGCCGGCGAGCTGATCAGCCACGTCGTCCCCGTCGAGAGGGCCGCCGAGGCCTTCGACCTGATCGACAAGCACCAGTCCGAGGTGCTCCAGCTCGTCTTCACCTTCGAGGAGTGACAGTGAAGCTCGCCGTACAGGAGCAGCTTCTGCCCGGCCGCACGCTGCAGGAGAAGTTCGCGTTCGCGCTCGATGCCGGCTTCGACGCCATCGAGCTGCGCGGCAAGGGCGATTTCCACTTCGCCGGCCGCCTGACCGAGCTCAAACGGGCCAAGGCCGACGGGGTGGTCATGCCGACGGTCTGCGTGGACATGCCGCACTTCATCGGCGACTTCGACGCGGCCAAGCGCAAGGACGCCATCCAGCAGCTCAGGTCGCAGCTCACGGTCATCGGCGAGCTGGGCGGCATCGGCGTCATGACGCCCGCCTCCTGGGGCCAGTTCTCGCGCCGGCTCCCCCCGTTCGAGCCGCCACGCAGCCCCGAGGAGGACCGCGAGGTGCTGACCGAGGCGCTGGGCGTCCTCGGCGAGCACGCGCAGCGCAACGGCGTGCTGATCATGCTCGAGCCGCTCAACCGGTACGAGAACCACATGGTCAACTCGCTGGCCGAGGCTGTCTCGTACTGCTCCATGGACTCGATCAGGGTCGTCGGCGACACGTACCACATGAACATCGAGGAGGACGACCCCTGCCGCTCGCTGGCCGAGGCCGCCCCTTACCTCGCGCACATGCAGATCAGCGAGTCGAACAGGAACCAGCCGGGCACCGGTCACCTCGACTGGGGCGCCCAGCTGGCCACGCTGGACGCCGTCGGCTACGACGGCTACCTCGCCCTCGAATGCCGCCTGCGGGGCGAGCCCGAGATCGTCCTTCCCCAGACCGCAGCCTTCGTCAGGAAATATCTATGATCCTTCGCGACGCCGTGCGTGTCCTGGTGGCGAACTGGGACGGCAGCTACACGGTCCCCTCGCGCCGGCTGTACCCGCACCAGTGGAGCTGGGACTCCGCCTTCATCGCGATCGGAAACGCCCGGTGGTCGCCGCGGCGGGCCAGGGTGGAGCTGCTCTCCCTGTTCGGCGCGCAGTGGCGCGACGGCAGGGTGCCGCACATCGTGTTCAACCCCGAGGTGCCGGAGGGCGCCTACTTCCCGGGGCCGGAGTTCTGGGAGTCACGCGCTCCCTCCGGGACCGCGACCTCCGGCATCATCCAGCCGCCGGTCCACGCGCTGGCCGCGTGGAAGACGCACCTGGCCGAGCCGGACACCGCGTTCCTGCGCCGGATCTACCCGCGGCTCGTGGCGCAGCAGGAGTTCCTGCGCGCGGCCAGGCGCTCGCCCGAGGGGCTGATCTCGATCGTGCACCCCTGGGAGTCGGGCATGGACAACAGCCCGGCCTGGGACCTGCCGCTGCAGGCGGTCCGGCCCGCCACCGCGGGTTTCGTCCGCAGGGACCTCGCCACGGTCAGCGCCGACGAGCGGCCCACCGACCGCGACTACGAGCGGTACGTCTCGCTCGCCCGTGCCTACCGCGACACCGGCTATCGCAGGGCGGGGGAGTTCCAGGTCGAGTGCCCGCTGTTCAACAGCGCGTACGGGGTGGCGGAGGCGACGCTGGCCAAGATCGCGGACGTGCTCGGCCTCGACCCCGAGCCGCACGAGCGCGAGGCGGCCGCGATGACCGCCGCCATGGTCGAGCACCTCTTCGACGGCGGCCTCTTCCAGGCCCGCGACGTGCGCACCGGCGAGCTGCTCCGCTCCGAGAGCACCGCCGGGCTGACCCCGCTCATGCTCCCCGGCCTGCCGGGCGAGGTCGCCGACGCGCTGATCGCGACCGCGCTCGACCGGTTCGCGCTCAAGGACGGGGCGTTGCCCAGCTACTCGCCGTCGGGGGCCGAGTTCGACCCGGCCCGCTACTGGCGCGGCCCGAGCTGGATCAACCTCACCTGGCTCGTCTGGCAGGGGTTCATCGAGCGCCGCCCGGACCTGGCCGGCCTGGTCGCCGACGGGATGATCAACGCCGTCTCGCAGGCCGGTTTCCGGGAGTACTTCGACCCGTTCACGCTGCGCGGCCACGGCTGCCGCGACTTCAGCTGGTCAGCCGCCCTCATCCTCGACGTGGTCGCAGAGCACGGCCTGAACGGTCTGCCGGCGTCTGGCCGCGAGATCGGCGAGGAACTGGGGGGCCTCGGCGAAGCCGACGAGGTCAGTGATCACGTGCTCGCGTAGCCGGGGGCCGTACCTCCTGAGCAGGTTGATCGTCTCGTGCGAGAGCCGCTCCCTGTCCCAGGCGTGCGACAGGCCGCGCGGCACCCGGCCGATCTGGGCGCAGCGCACCGTCAGCCCGTTGTGGTGGAACTCCTCGCCCAGGCGCACCTCGTCCGCGCCCTGCGTGTAGAAGGCGAGGTCCACCAGCGTGCCCTGGGGGCGGAGCAGCCTCAGCCCGAGCGCCAGCGCCCTGGGCTGGCCGCGGCACTGGAACACCACATCGGCGCCCCGGTCGTCGCGCCCGTGCCGCCAGCGGCGCTTCAGGTCCACCGCCGGATCATTGTCGGCGGCCAGGACGTTCGCACCGAGCGCTTCGGCGATCGCGAGCCTGTCCGGGGTCTCGTCCACGACCACGACCTCGGCCGCGTCACACGACATGGCGAAGCAGGCCGTCAGCAGCCCCACCACGCCGGCGCCCACGACCGCGACCCTCCGCCCGCGCACGCCGTCGCCGAGCTGCTGCACGGCCGGGCCGTGCAGGTCGTGGGCGGCGTGCAGCAGGCCGTTGGCGCAGATCGGGCCCATGTGGGCGACGTAGACGCCGAGCAGCGGGTCGAGGTCGTCCGGCAGCGCCACGAACCTGTCGGCCATCGGGTCCGCCACGTACGCCGTGCGGTGCCCGTAGCACATCGCGACCAGCGCGCCCTCGCCCACTGCCCGCGTGCGCGTCTCCACCACCAGGCCGACCTGCATGTAGCCGATGCCGCGCACGGGATAGCTGATCGACGGCGCGCCGTCCCTGAACAGCCCGAGCGCCGGATCCCAGCTCGAGGCGAGGTAGGGGTTGGTGCCCTTGACGTAGGTGAGCTCGGTGCCGGCCGAGACGCCACTGTGCGTGGTCGCCACCATGAACCCGCCCTCGGGGATCTCGGGCAGCTTCTCCTCCACCAGGCTGACCTCGCCCGGGGCTTCGATACTGAGGACGTCACTCATCGAGGGTCACCGGCCTCCCTTCAGCCGCGGACCGTGCGAGTGCCAGGGCCAGGCGGTGGGTCCGCAGGGCCTCACCGTACGGCACGCGTACGTCGGCGTCCTTACCCTGCACGGCGTTGATGAACTCACGGTCCACCCGCGTCTTCGCCAGACCATCGTCCTCGATGACCCGCTGGCCGTCCACGAGCAGTCGGGTCTCGCTGAGCTCCAGCGCCAGACCCTCGGCGCAGACCTCCAGCCCCACCCGGTGCTTCTGGGTGAGCAGGCAGGAGGTGGCCAGCAGCCCGGCCGCCCCGTCGGTGAAGCGCAGCACCGCCGCCGTCGCCCGGTCCACCTCGCCGTCGATCTTGTTGTCGGCGGGTACGGCGTGCACCATCGTCACCTCGCCCACCAGGACCCGGGCCAGATCCAGTACGTGGACCGCCTGCTCCACGATCTGGCCGCCGGACATGCTCGGATTCAGCCACCAGGCGACCGGGGGCACCTTGTCCAGCCAGTGGCCCAGGGCGAGCCGTACCGGGCGCTCGGCGAGGAGATCGCGGGCCTGCTGGACGATGTCGAGATAACGCCAGTGATGGCCGACCGCGGAGGGCAAAGATCTCCGCTCGATTTCGGACGCGATGATTTCTGCGGTTTTGAGGTCGAGAGAAAGCGGTTTTTCCACAAAAATCGGGAGATTGCACGACAGAACATCGTGTTCCGGGTTACCGTGCGCAAAAGGAGGCACACATACGTAGACGGCGTCAAGACCGCCGGCACTGAGCAGGTCGGCATGGCCGCCATAGGCGGTTGCGTGATGCCTTGAGGCCAGAGCCTCGGCCCTGTGGGGATCCGTGTCGGCGATCCCAGCGATCGTGACATCTGGGAAGCCGGACAGTACATCGGCGTGGCGAGCGGCGACATTTCCGGCACCTATGATGCCGACGCGAGTGATTGGGGACACATTCCGGCATATGCCACGTCTACTCGCGGCCAAACAAAGAGGTTCGAAGGCGTATAGATCGGGCAGAAGTCGTGACCTCATGAGATCGGGGCTGACTGCATGGAAACAGATCTGCGAGCCTTGGCCAGGGTCCAGGAGTGGTACGGTCCGCACTCGAGCACAGCAGCCGAGTGGCCGGCGGACGCGTTAATCCTGGCCAAGGGATCCACGACGATCAGCGTCGTACTCCCGGCACGTGACGAGGAGCTCACCGTGGGCGACATCGTCCGCGAGATCCGCCGTGAGCTCGTCGAGCGCCTGCCACTCGTCGACGAGATCCTGGTCGTCGACTCGAACTCCACCGATGCCACCGCCGAGCGGGCGCGCGAGGCGGGCGCTCGCGTGGTGGCACAGAACCAGGTGCTCTCGCACCTGCCACCCCTGACGGGCAAGGGCGAGGCGCTGTGGAAGGGGCTGGCCGCCTCCAGTGGCGACATCGTCGTGTTCGTGGACGCGGACCTGCGCGACTTCTCCGCGCACTTCGTGTCCGGCCTGGTGGGGCCGCTGCTGACGGACCCCGGCATCCACTTCGTCAAGGGGATGTACGAGCGGCCGTTCACGGGCGAGGACGGGGTCGTGCGCCGCGGTGCGGGCGGGCGCGTGACCGAGCTGGTGGCCCGGCCGCTGCTCACCATGTTCTGGCCGGAGCTGGCCGGATTCGCCCAGCCGCTCGGCGGCGAGTACGCCGCCCGGCGCGAAGTGCTGGAACAGGTGCCGTTCGTCACCGAGTACGGCGTGGAGTTCGGACTCCTCGTCGACTTCCTCCAGCTTGTCGGACTTGACGCGATGGCCCAGGTGGACCTGGGCACGCGTACGCACACGCACCAATCGGTGGCCGCGCTCGGCCGGATGGCCGGGCAGATCATGCTCACCGCCTGGTCCCGCCTGGAACGGCAGGGCCGGGTGCTGCCGGCCGACCCTCCCGGGCACACGATGATCCAGTTCGGGCTGGAAGGGGTCGACCTGGTGGACGTGGCCGTGGCGGAGCGACCTCCGCTCGCCTCCCTCGTACTTGAGGAGGATGTGGCATGAAAGTCCTGGTGAACGCGGGGCCGTGGCTCGCGGTCCCGCCCCCCGGCTATGGGGGGATCGAGAACGTGGTGGCCACGCTGGTGCCCGCGCTGCGCGAACGCGGCGTGCGGGTGGTCCTGGCCTCCGTCGGGTCCAGCACGCTCGAGGTGGACGAGCTGATCAGCGTCTTCGACGACGGCCGGTTCACGGAGCTGCAGAAGCCGTACAACCAGGTCATGGGGATCGCGCACGCGCACCAGGCCCGGGTGGTGGCCGAGCTGCGCGCCCGTGACGACATCGATCTCGTGCACGACCACGTGGAGGTCGTCGGGCCCGCGGTGCTGTCCGCGCTCGGCGGGCCGCCCGTCCTGCACACCCTGCACTGGGACCTGCACAAGCATCCGGCCTTCTACGGCGCGTTCCCGCCGGGGATCGCGGTGAACGGCGTCTCGGAGTCGCAGCTCGCCCGCGCCCCTGACGCCCTGCGTGCGGCCTCGCTCGGCGCCGTCCACCTGGCGAGCCCGCTCGCCGACCGCGACCTGCGGGTCGATCGCGGCGAGCACCTGGTGGTCATGGGCCGGATCTGCGCGCTCAAGGGCCAGCACGTGGCGGCCAGGATCTGCCAGAAGCTCGGCCTCCCGCTGATCCTCGCGGGGCCGGTCAGCGGCCGGAACAGCGCCGCCGAGCTGGACGTCGTCGTCCAGAACCCGTACCACCCGCTGCACAGCCATCCGGACGTCCGCTACCACCTCGACCAGGTGTCCCGCTATCTGGACGGGGAGCTGGTCAGGTGGGTCGGCGCGGTGGGCGGCGCGGACAGGGACCAGCTCTACGCCTCGGCCAGGGCCGCGCTCTTCCCCATCCAGTGGGACGAGCCCGGCGGCACGGCGGTCGTCGAGGCGCTCGCGCTCGGAGTGCCTCCGGTGGGCCTGCGCCGCGGCTGCCTGCCCGAGATCATCGACCACGGCCGCACCGGGTTCCTGGCCGACTCCGAGGAGGAGCTGGCGGAGTGGGTGCTGCGGGTGGACGAGCTGGATCCGGAGGAGTGCCGCAGGGAGGCCCGCCGCCGCTTCTCGCCGTCCGTCATGGCCGAGCGCTACCTGGAGCTGTACGAGCGCGCGACGACCCGCTGACCCGCCGCCGCGCGAAGGGGGTCAGGCGAAGCCGCGGGGGAGCACGATGACCGGGCAGGGGGAGGCCCGTAGCGCCTTCATGGCCAGCTCGCCCAGGAACACCCGGTGCGGCTGGGCGTCCTCGCTGGCCGCGCACACCAGCAGCTCGCCCGGCAGCCACTCGACGTCGGCCAGCGCGGCGGCCACGTCGTGCCCCTCGGCCACCTCCGACTCCGCCTCGATCCCCGTGGTCTCCCACGCCAGCCGCACGGCCAGCGCGAGGTCGTCCCTGAGCTTGCCCTGGTTCTCCGTGCGCAGGTCGAGGGTGATCAGCCGGAGCGGGATGCCGAGCCGCAGCGCCGCCTGCGCCACGCGTTCGACCGCCTCGTCGCACTGCGGCCGGTGCACGTAGGCCAGGGTGAGGCGCTCAGGGCCGTTGACGGGGACGTAGTGGGCGGGCGCCAGCAGGACCGCCTCCGAGGACAGGTGGAGCAGGTGGTCGGCGGTGGCGCCGATCGTGATGCGGCCGTGCTGGCCGCCCTCCTCCGAGCCGACCACGATCAGGTCGGCCCTGATCCTGCTGGCCAGCACCGACAGCCCGCGCCCCGTGCCTCTGCTCTCGTACGTGAGGTACTCGGCCGGGGTGGGCCCCAGCTCTTCCGCCGCGTGCGCCAGGCTGGCCTGCGCCTCCACCGCCAGCCCCGGGCTGCCCGGCGGGTAGATCGTGGCGACCGTGAGCTCGCCGCCGGTGACGCGTGTGATCGCCGCGCCGAGGGCCAGCGCATCGCGTCCGCCCTGGTCGGCCGTGTAGCCGACGATCACGTGCTCTCCGATCACGACAGCCCTCTTACCCGCTCTGAGCTGGGAATACGCGGCCTTGATCGGAACGTTGTAAACCATTGGAGGCGTAAAGAAGTGAAGATCACCCTTGATACCCGCTTCAACTTCAATGGGTCTGTTATGGTCACCCTCCGTGAAGCGGTGCAGCAGCTCAGGGAGCGCGACCTCGCCTGCACGGTGTCCGCGGAGGTCGTGGAGCAGAAGGTCACCGTCTTCTCCGACTGCGTCGAGCGCGGTTTCACGCCGCTCCGCAGCGAGATCATGGCCGCCTTCTACATAGCCTCCCGCGACGCCACCGCCGAGGCGTTCGACCGGGGCCTCATCACCAGAGGCGAGCTGGAGACCCAGCAGGCAGCCCTGGTTCGGCAGCTCCTTTTCTAGACTTCCCCCGATATTTCGGTCGAATGGTCGAGGCATCTGACGGCGATAGTTCGTAAGGTCGTGTCCACTGCCCATTAACGGATAGGACACACGTGTACCGCGACATCGTCGACTTCGCCATGACCACGCCCGGGTGGCTGCACACGCTCGCCGAAGTCGGGACTGATGCCGGGTTATTCCTGTTCGTGGCGCTGTTCGCGGTCGCCGCCCTGCGGGCATGGCGGGGTCCGGCCCGCGACCTGGCGCTGGTGATCGCGGGTCCGGCCGGGGTGGTGTTCGCGTACGTCGTGAGCGAGGTCGTCAAGACGATCATCAGGGAGGACCGGCCGTGCCGGGGCGGGATCACGACGATCGCCACCTGCCCGCCCCCCGACGACTGGTCCTTCCCCAGCAACCACTCGGTGATCGCGGCCGGCGCCGCGGCCACGCTCGTGCTCGCCTGGCGCGCCCTGGCCTGGGTGGTGCTGCCGCTGGCGGCGCTCATGGCGTTCACGCGGGTCTTCGTGGGCGTGCACTACCCGCACGACGTGGCCGCGGGCTTCCTCGTCGGGGTGACGCTGGCGCCGCTGTTCGCGCTGCTGGTGGTGGGGGCCGTCACTCCTGCCGTACGGCTCGCGAGAACCCGTCTGTCGCCTCAACGAGCCGGTCAGTGATGCCCGGCTCGGTGAAGGCGTGGCCGGCGTCGTGGACGACCTTGAAGTCGGCCTCCGGCCATGCCTTGTGCAGGTCCCAGGCGGTGGTCATCGGCGTGCAGGCGTCGTAGCGGCCCTGGACGATCACGGCGGGGATGTGCCGGATCTTGTGGACGTCCCTGACGAGCTGGTCGGGCTCGAACCAGCCGTTGTGGTGGAAGTAGTGGTTCTCGATGCGGGCGAAGCAGACGGCGTGGCTGTCCTCGCCGTACTCCTCGACGCGGTCCGGGTCGGGCAGCAGCGAGATCGTGCCTCCCTCCCACTGCGTCCACGCCTTGGCCGCCGCCAGCCTGGCGGCGGCGTCCTGTCCCTCGAGCCGCCTGCGGAAGGCTGCCATGAGATCGCCGCGCTCCTCGGGCGGGATGGGGGCCACGTAGGACTCCCACAGGTCGGGGAACAGGTAGGAGGCGCCCTCCTGGTAGAACCAGCGCAGCTCGTGGGGCCGCAGCATGAAGATCCCCCGCAGCACCAGCTCGGTCGTGCGGTCGGGGTGCGTCTGCGCGTACGCGAGCGCCAGCGCGCTGCCCCACGAGCCGCCGAACACCTGCCACCTGTCGATGCCCAGGTGCTCGCGGAGCTTCTCCATGTCGGCCACGAGGTGCCAGGTGGTGTTGGCGGCGAGGTCGGTGGCCGGGTCGCTGGCGTGCGGCAGGCTCCGGCCGCAGTTTCGCTGGTCGAACAGGACGATCCGGTAGAGCTCGGGATTCCACTGGCGCCGGTGGTTGGCCGTGCACCCGCCGCCGGGCCCGCCGTGCAGCATCACGGCGGGCTTGCCGTCCGGGTTGCCGCAGACCTCCCAGTAGATCTGGTTGCCGTCGCCCACGTCCAGCAGGCCCGACTCGTACGGTTCGATGGGCGGGTACAGCGTTCTCATGGTCCCCGATCCTGCCTCATTTGCCGGTCCGTAGGATGATCGCATGAACCTCGTGACCATTGACGACATCCGCGCCGCGGCCGATCGGATCAAGGGCGTGGCGGTGCGGACGCCGCTCGTGCGGATGGGCGAGGCATGGGTCAAACCGGAGAGCCTGCAGCCCGTCGGGGCGTTCAAGCTGCGGGGAGCCTACAACGCCGTGGCCTCGTTGCGGCCCGACGGCGTCGTCACCCACTCGTCCGGCAACCACGGGCAGGCCCTGGCGTACGCGGCCAGGGAGTTCGGGGTGCCGTGCGTGGTGGTCGTGCCCGAGGGCGCGCCCAAGGTGAAGCTGGCCGCGATCGAGGGTTGGGGCGCCGAGACCGTCATCGTGCCGGTGGAGCAGCGCGAGGTCGTCGCCGAGAAGCTGGCGCGGGAGCGGGGGCTGACGCTGGTGCCGCCCTACGACCACCCGGTGGTGATCGCGGGTCAGGGGACCGTCGGGCTGGAGATCGTCGAGGACTTTCCCGACGTCGAGGTGGTGCTCGTGCCGGTGGGCGGCGGCGGGCTGGCCTCGGGCGTCGGCACGGCCGTCAAGGCGCTGCGCCCCGAGACCAAGGTGATCGGCGTCGAGCCCGAGCTGGCCGCCGACGCGGCGGAGAGCCTGGCCGCCGGGCACCCGGTGGAGTGGGGCCCGGCCAGGACGTTCAGGACGATGGCCGACGGGCTGCGTACGGGGCTGTCCGAGCTGACCTTCGCGCACCTCAGCCGGCGGCTCGACGGGATCGTCACCGTGTCGGAGGACGAGATCAGGGCCGCCATGGGCCACCTGGCGCGGTCGGCGCGGCTCGTGGCCGAGCCCAGCGGGGCGGTCACCACGGCGGCGCTCCTGTCCGGCCGGGTCCCGGCCGGGCGCACGGTGGCCGTGCTGTCCGGGGGGAACGTCGATCCCGACCTGTTCCGGCAGGTGATCTAGGCCCACTCGTGGCGGCCGAGGAACGAGCGGTCGCCCGTGGCGTACTCGTTGAAGGCCGCCTGCACCTCCGCCAGCTCGGGCACCATGGTCCTGATCAGCGTGGTCTCCTTGTACTCCAGCTCGTAGCCGGGGGAGACCTGCAGGAAGTGGCGGCCGAAGTTGACCAGGGCCACGAACGGGTTCTGCGCCGACAGCGTGGCCAGGACGTCGTGGACGAGGCCGAGGTCCGGGTCGTGGACGATCAGGCCGTCGCCCGTGTGGAGCTGCATGCCCTCGTACACGCCGAGCGGCGCCACGTTGTGCACCAGGTCGCGCTGGGGGTCGTAGCAGACGAGCCCGTGCGCCCGCGCGACCGTGAAGACCTGGGCGGACGTCTCGTCCATGGTGTCGAGGTCCATCGACACCAGCACGTGGCCCGGATAGAGCGTGACCTCTCCGGGCAGCTCCTTGGCGACGTCGGGCACCTCCCCGTCCACGGGGGAGGTGCGCTTCACCGCCAGATAGGTGGCGCGGGCCTGGTCCCGGCTGATCGGCACCGGCTCGTCCCACACCATCAACTCAACGCTCATCGGTCCATCTTGTCGGACCGGCACCCCGCCCGCGCACCACTGCGCCCAAGTGCCGGAAACCTGCGTCGTGCCATCTTCGGGCAAACCTACCTGGGCTTCTCCGAATCCGGCACCAGCTCGACCGTGCAGGCGGCGCACCGGCGGGCCTCTGTCGGGATGTCGGTGAGACATTCGGGGCACTGCTTGGTCGTGATCCTCTTGTCATGGTCGAACAGGCTGATCAGCCGGGCCATCGGGGCCACGACCAGCCAGTAGATGACCGCGGAGACGACCAGGAAGCTGAGCAGGTGGTTGAGGAAGTCGCCGTACTTGAACTGGCTGCCGTTGATCGTGAAGGTGTATTCGGAGAAGTTCGGCTGCCTGCCGCCGGTGATGGCCCCGATCAGGGGCGTGATCAGATCGCTGACGAGCGCCTGCACCAGACCGCTGAACGTGGCGCCGACGATCACGGCCACCGCGAGTTCGACGATGTTGCCGCGGAGTAAGAACTTTTTGAAGCCGCCCATGGCACCACCACGTAGCCAGGATCGGGCGCGGCAAACCATGCTCGGGCTGCTCACCCCGTTCAACTGGAGTAACGACGTGGCGTCGGTGGAAGGAACAAAGCGGCTTGTCGGGTTGAGCGGGGGAACGGAACATGGGGAGAGACCGCAAGGGAGCCTCGATGATCGAGATCTGGCCGGGTGACCCCTATCCCCTCGGGGCGACCTACGACGGCGCGGGCACGAACTTCTCGCTCTACACCGAGGTCGCGGACGCGGTGGAGCTGTGCCTGTTCGACGAGGACAACCTCGAGTCGAGGGTGCCGCTGACCGAGGTCGACGGGTTCATCTGGCACGGCTACCTGCCGGGGATCGGGCCGGGACAGCGCTACGGCTACCGGATCCACGGGCCCTATGACCCGGCCCACGGCCTGCGGTGCAACGCGAACAAGCTGCTGCTCGACCCGTACGCCATGGCCATCGAGGGCGACGTGAGCTGGAACGAGGCGGTCTACGGCTACCGGTTCGGCCAGCCCGACACGCGCAACGACATGGACTCGGCTCCGTACGTGCCGCGCTCCGTCGTGATCAACCCGTTCTTCGGCTGGGGGCACGACCGGCCGCCCGCGACGCCGTACCACGACACCGTGATCTACGAGGCCCACGTGCGGGGCCTGACGATCAGCCACCCCAAGATCCCCAAGCACCTGCGCGGCACGTACGCGGCGCTCGGCCACCCCGAGATCCTCGACCACCTCACCAAGCTCGGCGTGACGGCGCTGGAGCTCATGCCGGTGCACCAGTTCGTCACCGACCACATCCTGGAGCAGCGCGGGCTGTCCAACTACTGGGGCTACAACTCGATCGGGTTCTTCGCGCCGCACAACCGCTACTCCAGCCAGGGGCAGCGCGGCAGGCAGGTGCTGGAGTTCAAGGCCATGGTCAGGGCGCTGCACGAGGCCGGCATCGAGGTCATCCTCGACGTCGTCTACAACCACACCGCCGAGGGCAACCACCTCGGGCCGACGCTGGGGCTCAGGGGGATCGACAACCTCAACTACTACCGGCTGGTCGAGAACGACGAGCGCTACTACATGGACACCACGGGCACGGGCAACAGCCTGCTCATGCGCTCGCCGCACGTGCTGCAGATGATCATGGACTCCTTGCGTTACTGGGTCATCGAGATGCACGTCGACGGGTTCCGCTTCGACCTGGCCTCGACGCTGGCCAGGGAGCTGCACGAGGTCGACCGGCTGAGCTCGTTCTTCGACCTGGTGCAGCAGGACCCGGTCCTGTCGCAGGTCAAGCTGATCGCCGAGCCGTGGGACGTCGGGCCGGGCGGCTACCAGGTCGGAAACTTCCCGTCCCGGTGGACGGAGTGGAACGGGCGCTACCGCGACACCATCCGCGACCTGTGGCGCGGGCAGGCGGCCACGTTGCCGGAGTTCGGCTCCAGGTTCACCGGGTCGAGCGACCTCTACCAGGACGACAGCCGCCGCCCCGCCGCCTCGATCAACTTCGTCACCTGCCACGACGGCTTCACCCTGCAGGACCTCGTCTCGTACAACGTCAAGCACAACGAGGCCAACAAGGAGGGCAACCGCGACGGCACCGACGACAACCGGTCCTGGAACTGCGGCGAGGAGGGCCCGGCGGGCGACGCCGTGGAGTCGCTGCGCGAGCAGCAGAAACGCAACTTCCTCACCACGCTCTTCCTGTCGCAGGGCGTGCCGATGCTCTCCCACGGCGACGAGCTGGGCCGCACGCAGAAGGGCAACAACAACGGCTACTGCCAGGACAACGAGCTGACCTGGGTCGACTGGTCGGACGTGCGCGAGAACTGGCTGCTGCTGGAGTTCACCCAGAGCCTGGCCGAGCTGCGCAAGAGACATCCGGTCTTCCGCCGCAGGCGCTTCTTCTACGGCAAGCCGGTACGCGGCCTGAACGACATCGCGTGGCTCACCCCGTCAGGGGAGGAGATGACCGACAGCGACTGGACCGTCGGATACGCCAAGTCCCTGGCCGTCTTCCTCAACGGCGACGCCATCACCGAGCCGGACCGTCGCGGCCGCCCGATCAGGGATGACTCGTTCCTGCTGCTGTTCAACGCCCACCACGACACCATCAAGTTCACGATCCCCAAGGACTACGGCGAGATGTGGCTGACCGAGATCGACACCGCAATGCCGATCAAGCTGGACGCGCGCACCTGCCGCGGCGGCGACGCCATCGAGGTGCCCGGGCGGAGCGTGCAGGTGCTGCGTCGTGTCTAGGCCCTCCTCCACCTACCGGGTGCAGCTGACCCCCGACTTCGGCTTCGCGCAGGTGGCCGAGCTCGCCGGCTACCTGCGCGACCTCGGCGTCAGCCACGTCTACCTGTCGCCGATCCTGCAGTCCACGCCCGAGTCGCGGCACGGCTACGACGTCATCGACCACTCCAGGATCAGGGAGGAGTTCGGCGGGGCGACGGGGTTCAGGGAGATGGCGCAGCAGCTCGCCGCCCATGACCTGGGCGTCGTGGTGGACATCGTGCCCAACCACATGAACACGGTCAACGCGCAGTTCTGGTCGGTACTCAAGGACGGGCCCGCCTCGCCGTACGCGAACTGGTTCGACATCGACTGGTCCGAGGGGAAGGTCGCCCTGCCCGTGCTCTGGGACGACACGGACCCGTACGTGGACGGCGACGTGCTGCGCTACCACGACCACGCCTACCCCTACCCCGGCCACTACCGGCTGGCCGACTGGCGCGAGGGTCCCGGCTACCGGCGCTTCTTCGACGTGTCGTCGTTAATAGGGCTACGGGTCGAGGATCCGTCCGTGCTGTTCGCCACGCATGAGGTGATCTTCTGGCTGCTCGACGAGGGGCTGGTGGACGGGCTGCGCGTCGATCACCCCGACGGGCTGGCCGACCCGCGGGGCTACCTCGAACGGCTGCGCGCCAGGGCGGGCGAGACGTGGACCGTGGTGGAGAAGATCCTCATCGGGCCCGAGCGGCTGCCGGGCGACTGGGCCTGCGACGGCACCACCGGCTACGACGTGCTCAACCGCGTCAACGGCCTGTTCGTGGATCCCGCCGGGAAATCTCCCCTTGTCCAGCTTTTTGCGGACATGACGGGGCAGCCTCCCGAGTACCGGCCCGTGATGGCGCAGGCCAAGCGGGAGGTCATCGACCTGTTCTTCGGCGCGGAGGTCGGCCGCCTCGCCGACGCCGCCTGCAAGGACCCGGCCGCCGTGCGCGAGCTGCTCGCCGCGATGCCGGTCTACCGCGCGTACGTGGTGCCGGGCGAGCCGCCGCCGCCCGAGTCCGTCGAGATCGTCGAGCTGGCCGCCGAGGCGTGCTCGCCCGCCGTGCTGCCGCTCGCCCGCGAGGTCCTGTACGGCTCCGCCGAGGCGATCGTACGCTTCCAGCAGGCGTGCGGCCCGGTCATGGCCAAGGGCGTGGAGGACACGGCGCTCTACCGGTGGTATCCGCTGGCGTGCCTCAACGAGGTGGGTGGGGAGCCGGATGCGTTCGGAGTGGCGGTGGAGGAGTTCCACGACTTCTGTGCGGAGCTGCGGCCGTACACGATGACCACGCTGTCCACGCATGACACGAAACGGTCGGAGGACGTGCGCGCCCGGCTGTCGGTGCTGTCGGAGATGCCCGAGGAGTGGGCCGCCGCGGTGTCGTCGTGGTCGTCCTCGGTGCGCTTCGATCCCGCGCTGGACTACCTGGCGTGGCAGAACCTCATGGCGGCCTGGCCGATCTCGGTCGAGCGGTTCACGGACTACCTGCTCAAGGCGGCGCGGGAGGCCAAGACCGCCATTTCCTGGATAAATCCGGATCCGTCCTATGAGCGAGGCTTGCGGGAGTTCGCGGAGGCGGCCGTGCGGCTGCCGGTGGGCGAGTTCACCTCGCGCATCGAGCCCTTCGCGATGTCGAACTCGCTCGGAGCCAAGCTCGTGCAGCTCATGATGCCTGGAGTGCCCGATGTGTACCAGGGCAACGAGACCACCGACTTCTCGCTGGTCGATCCGGACAACCGGCGGCCTGTGACGTACCCCCGTAAACCGGAGAGCTCGTGGGACGCGGCCAAGCTGCTGGTGACGACGCAGGCGCTGCGCCTGCGCCGCCGCCTCGGGGGCGCTGCGCCGTACCGGCCGCTGTGGGCGGAGGGGCCGTCCGCGGAGCACGTGATCGCCTTCGCCAGGGGCGACCGGCCGCGGGCCGTCGCGGTCGCCACCCGGCTGCCGGTGCGGCTCGCCCGGTCGGGATGGGGCTCCACGTCCCTGACGCTCCCCGCCGGGACGTGGCGGGACCTGCTCACCGGCGGCCTGCACACGGGGCGCATCCCGCTCGCGCACCTGCTCAGTCAGTATCCCGTCTCACTTCTGGAGAGACATGATCTTTGAGGTCTGGGCACCGAAGGCCACGTCCGTCGAGCTGTCCCTCGGGGACGACCGTCACGCGCTGTCGCGCGGGGAGGAGGGCTGGTGGTCGGTCGCGGTGGCGGGGGCCTCGCACGGCACACGGTACGCGTACCTGGTGGACGGCGACGGGCCGTACCCGGATCCCAGGTCGCGGCGGCAGCCGGAGGGGATCTTCGGGCCCAGCGCCGTGTACGACCACGCCCGCTTCACCTGGTCCGACCACGAGTGGAAGGGCCGCGACCTGCGGGGAGCCGTGATCTACGAGCTGCACGTGGGGACGTTCACGTCGGAGGGGACGTTCTCGGCGGCCATCGAGAAGCTGCCGCACCTCGTGGAGCTCTGCGTCGACTTCGTGGAGGTCATGCCGGTCGCGCCCGTGCCAGGCGGGCGCAACTGGGGGTATGACGGCGTGGATCTGTACGCGGTGAACGAGACGTACGGGGGGCCTGACGGGCTCAAGTCGTTCGTGGACGCGTGCCATCGGGCCGGGATCGGGGTCATCCTGGACGTCGTCTACAACCACCTGGGGCCCTCGGGGAACTTCCTGCACCCGTTCGGCCCCTACTTCGCCGGGTTCAAGGGCAGTTATTGGGGCGATGCCGTCAATCTGGACGGGCCGGACTCCGACGAGGTGCGGCGGTACTTCGTCGGCAACGCCGTGCAGTGGCTGCGCGACTACCACATCGACGGGCTGCGGCTGGACGCCGTGCACGCGCTGCACGACAGCCGCGCCAGGCACCTGCTGGCGGAGCTGTCGGAGGAGGTGGACGCGCTGGCCTGCTCGGTCGGCCGCCCCCTGTCGCTGATCGCCGAGTCCGACCTGAACGACCCGCGCATGGTGCGCTCGCTGGAGGCCGACGGACTGGGCATGACCGCTCAGTGGGACGACGACGTCCACCATGCCCTGCACTGCGCGGTGAGCGGGGAGTCGCACGGCTACTACGCGGACTTCGCCCCGCTGTCGGCGCTGGCCAAGGTGCTGACCTCGGGCGTGCTGCACGACGGGACCTATTCGACCTTCCGCGGCCGCGCCCATGGCCGCTCCTTCGTGGGCGTGCCCGGGCACCGACTGGTGGCCTGCGTCCAGAACCACGACCAGATCGGCAACCGCCCCAAGGGCGATCGGCTGCCCGTCCCGGCGCTCAAGCTGGGGGCCGGGCTGCTGCTGACCTCGCCGTTCACGCCGATGCTCTTCATGGGGGAGGAGTGGGCGGCGCGCACGCCGTTCCTGTTCTTCTCCGACCACGTGGAGCCCGCGCTCCGCGAGAGCGAGGGCGCGCGGCGATCGCGCGAGTTCGACGGGTTCGGGTACGTGTGGGACGCGCCCGATCCCTCGGACGAGGAGACGTTCCTGCGGTCGAAACTCGACTGGAGCGAGGCCAAGGAGGAGGCGCACTGGTCGGTGCTGTGCTGGTACCGCGACCTGATCGCACTGCGCAAGGCGCTGCCCGAACTGTCGGATCCGCGGCTGGACCGGGTCCGGGTGGAGGTGGATCCGCTGGAGAAGTGGCTGCTGATGTGGCGGGGCTCGCTGGCCGTGGCCGTGAACTTCGCGCTGGAGTCGGTCACGGTGCCGGTGGCGGTGTCGCCGGAGATGGTGCTGCTGGCCTCGGACGAGCCGGTGGCGGCGGACGGGAAGAAGCTGCGCCTCCCTGCGCAGTCCATGGCCATCTGCCGAACCTGACGGGGACGCCTCTGTTGTCCACAGGGGTGGTGCACAGGCCGGCTGCCGTCCACAGAATCCCGCTCTGCTCCACCCGCGCAACGCCCGATCACCGATGATCCTGAGTGCCTCGCCGACTCCTCTTCGACGCATGGAGCGCACTCACCTATGAAGATCATCCTTCCTTTGCCCGCCACGCTCACGTCCCTCTTCATCGTGGCCATGGAGCAGTTGCTGTTCGACGTGGAGTCGTTCGTGCCCTGGCGGATCGGCGGGCCCTACAGGAGGGCCGCGATCAGCGCCCTGGGCAGCGGAGTCCTGACGGTGACCCACCATCGGACACCTTGGAAACCGACGGCGGCCACCCTCACGGACGACGAGAGACGCCGCTTGCGGCGCACCAGGCAGCACGTGGTGTTCGCCACGACCGCGCCCCCGCACCGGCTCCCCGCCGTCGTCCAGGCCGCGAGAGCGGCCGCCCGCGCCCTGGCCCGCGCATGCGACGGCCTGCTCCTCGATCCGCTGACGGGTTCCACCATCCTCACCTGCGGCAGCTGCGCGGGCGAGCCCACGGACTTCCGCCTCGACGACGACTGGCTGTCCTGGGACGTCCAGGTTCACGACGCCGCGACCTGCCCACCGTGGGACCCGGCGGACACGGGCGCCTGCGACTGCCTCCGCGTCACGTCCCGAGGGCTGCGCCGCTTCGCCCTCCCGGAGATCACCCTCGACGGCGCCGGCTGCGCCCACAACCTCTGCGCGACCAGCCTCCTGCGCACAGTGGCCCACCGCCTGGTCACCGACCACCTGGCCTACGTCACCGCCCACCCGGACGCCACCGAACGCGAGATCGACGACTTCCTCCACATCCCCGCCTCGGACCAGCCGGACGGGAGCCTGCCCTTCGGCGTCCGGCTGACGCCGTACGACGCGGAGCTGGGCGAGCTGGGCCGCACCGGCACCATCCGCCGCCTGAAGATCGGCCCTGCGCCGGGCACCGGCCAGATCACCTGCCTCAAGGTGGGCCCGCCTTCCGGCTTCCCCGGCTCGTTGAACGACTGGCTCTGCGCCACCCAGACCGCCATCCACCCGCCGCTGAGGCTGGTGGACCCGGCGCGGACGCCGGCGATGGCAGCGGTCCCTGGCATCGCGGCCTGACGCCGACGGTGGGACAGCGCTCATCGAGAGGTTTGCCGGCAGGGCCGAGGTTCGCTCCTGTCCGGCGTGCTCAACGCGATGGGCGGTGTCTCTGGGCGAGCAAGTGCCGGAGGACCGCCGTCTCGTTACAGATGATGCAGTTGTGACCGATATGGCACGATTTATTCAGAAAAATACCTGATTGTCCTGAACCAAAATGGGGCGTCCGACCGTCCAAGTGTCGTGATCCCGTTTGAGATGATCGATGAAGATCTGCCTACGGCCCGGGAGCGGGCTCACAGGTGGGAGGAGCTGCGCGGGCGTCGCGCGGTCATCGCCGGTCTGGTGCGTGAGGCGCGGCAGGGGCTCGAAGCGGTCGACATATGGGATCCGGAGCAGGTGGCCGTCGAGGAGGCGAGGCTGGCGGCGTACCGGATGCTCCTCGCGGAGGTGGACCGGGAGCTGGCCGAGGTGGGGCCGGCGCGGGACATCTACGAGGAGCTGCTGGCGCGTGAGGAGCGGCGGCTGGCCCTGTCGGCCGATCCTCGGGGTGCTGAGCTGCTGGAGATCGGGCGGCTGCTGGCCGAGCTGGACGTCGAGCTGCCTGCTTGGGAAGGTGCCAGGGCGGCCGGGGTCGCGGTCCTGCGCGGTGACGAGGTGATGGGCGAGTTCGTCAGGAAGGTGCAGGCGCTCGGCATGATGGTGGAGGCCGGCGTCGAGGGGACGGACGCCGTCCGTGGCCTGGTCGAGCGGCTGGGGGAGCGTTGCCACGAGCTTGAGCGACTGCGTCACCGGCTGCGGACCCGCCGGGAGGAAGTGCTCCTCGCCTGAGCCGGGTGGCGGCCCGAGGGCGCGCCTCTGGTTGGGGGCGGGCGGAGGAGCCACAAATCCGGTTGGGGTCGGGTGGACGTGCCGTGGCCCTCCCCGAACCGGATATCGAGGCGTGAAGCCGAGGGATCAGCGGCTGAGGACCTGCCTCAGGACGTGTTCCAGGGTCTCTGCCGGGCTGGCGTCGGGGCCGGCGGAGCGCCAGGCCACGTAGCCGTCCGGCCGGACCAGTACGGCGCCGCCCCCGTTGACGCCGTACCGCTCCCGGAAGCGCCCCTCCACGTCCATCAGCTCCTCATCCACCACCACCCGCGTGAGCTGTATCCCGAGCCGTTCCTTGACCACGCGCCCCGCGTCCGTCCAGACCTGGCCCCCCTCCCGGTCGGCCAGCAGCACGAAACCGGAGCCGAACAGGTCGATGGTCGAGATGCGCTGCCCCTCCCAGTCGAGGATCACGTGAGGAGCGCGGCTGCCAGGGCGTCCGTTCGGTACGCGGGGATCCTCCAGGATCGAGCCGTCGTCGCCGGGTTCGTCGAGGATGGCCGTGGAGTGGTAGCGCAAGCCGATGATGGCGCCGAAGGGGTCGTCCAGGGGCTCCGGGTATCCGACCCGGGCCGCGGGAGGCATGCGTGCGCCGAGGTTGGCGAGCTGGGCGTCGGCCGTCAGGGTGCCGACGGGGCGGCGCTCGGCGTCGTACGTGTCGAGGAAGGCGGGGCCGGCCTGGCCCGTGACGACCAGCCAGAGACGCCAGGCGAGGTCGCAGCCGTCCTGGAGCGCGGTGCTGCCGCCCTGCCCGCCCGTGGGCGGCATGGTGTGGGCCGCGTCCCCGGCGAAGAAGACCCGGCCCACGCGGTACGTGTCGGCCAGCACGTGCGCCATGGCGAAGAAGGCCCTGTCCAGCACCCGGACGTCCAGATCGGGCCGGCCGACCGCGATCCGTACCAGCTCCAGGCAGCGTTCGTCGGTGAAGTCCGCATCGTTTTCGCCCTCGGCGTAGTTGACCCCCAGCACGTGCGCCCCCACCCCGGTGCCGGTCACGATCACGCCGGTGAAGACGTCGTTCTGCAGGTACCAGAGCGTGACCTCGCGCTCGCGCACCAGCCCGGTCAGATCGGCGTCGAACATGATCGAGCACATCTGGCCCAGCTCGCCCTTGCCTGAGGTGGGCACGTTCAGGAGGCTCCGGAGCGGGCTGCGGTAGCCGTCGGCGGCCACCACGTAGTCGGCCCGCACGAGGTGCTCCCCGCTCGCGTCGCGGATGAGCGCCGTCACCCCGTCGTCGTCCTGCTCCAGAGAGACCAGCTCGGTCGAGAAGCGCAGGTCGGCACCCAGCTCCTCGGCCTTGAACCGCAGCAGCCGCTCGATCTCGGCCTGCGGCGCGCCCACCTGCGTGACGGGCGTGACGTCGGCCAGGAAAGCCGTGTCCTCGCTCTGGCTGTTCATGATCATGTGAGGTTCCGGGTCGGCGAGGCTCTTGGCGATCGCCATGCGCATGTTCTCGCCGATGCCCGCCCAGATCTCGCTGAGCTCCTGCTCTATGCCGGGTACGGGACGCAGCAGCTCGACGGCTCGTGGGCCGACGCCGAACGCCTTCGGCTGGATCGAGGTGCTCGGATGCCTCTCCACCAGCATGACCGGTACGTCGCGCCAGGCCAGGAGCATCGCCGTGCTCAGACCCGCGTAACCGCCGCCCACCACCAGGACGGGGACCCGCTCTTGTTCCATGCTTCTCCACCTCCGGGAACGCGTAGTATCGCGTTTGCGGCCAAGCGACACGATATGTCGCGTCTCGAGAGCCAGTCAAGACATATCTCGATTTGGAGGCTGAGGGTGCGGGTAAGGAAAGGCGGCTGCAGAGGGATAGTGGCCGTGCCGGACATGGCCCATCCAGGCACGGGAGCGCGGAGGCCTGTCCCGGGGCATGCGACCTATCCGGGCATGCGACCTGTCCGGGGCGCGGGAGCGCGGAGGCCTGTCCGGGGCATGGGAGCGCGGATCGTCGCGGGCGTACAGATGCGGCGACCGCGCACCGAGGCGGAGCGCGGTGCTGCTGAAGCGACGCGGGTCAGGAGGAGAGGTGGCGTTCCAGGGACTCGAGTTTGCTGGTCATCCCGTCCGTGACCCCCGCACGGAGGTCGGCCTTGAGCACCAGGCTGACCCGGGGCGCGACCTCCGCCACCGCGTCCACCGCGCGCTTGACGACGTCCATGACCTCGTCCCACTCACCCTCGATCGTGGTGAACATCGCGTCCGTACGGTTGGGCAGCCCGCTGTCGCGGACCACCTTGACGGCGCGGGCGACAGGCTCGGCGACCCCTTCGCCGACGCCCAGCGGGGTGATGGAGAATGCGACGATCACTGCTGCCCCCTTGCGGCCTGCCCGGAGGCTTTCGATCTTAGCGAGCTATCGGCTGCGAAGCCCCGCGAAAAGCCACGACGTCGGCGAACGCCGTGGCTGCCGCGGTACGTCATGCGTGGTCGTGCTCTTCTTCGTCTTCCTCGCTCGGCCCCTCCGACGGCTCCACCCCGAGCACCGCCTCGCGCGGCTCGATCTCGGTGATGTGGTCGACGAGCTGCAGCACGTGGTCGGGCTCGATCAGCCACTGCAGCGCCGAGGCGCCGGTCTCGTCCGATGCGACCAGCTCGGCCTGCTCGGTGCGCTCCTCTTCGGTGAGGTCCGCCTCGGGATGCCTGATCTCGGCCAGTGCCGCCGCCTGCAGCGTGTCAACGTCGAGCACCTCGACGGTCAGCTCGACCGTGAGGCGCAGGAACTTCGGTTCATCACTCATGGCGACGACTTTAGGGCAGCTTCCACTCGACAGGGGTGGTGCCCTGCTGAATGAGCAGCTCGTTGGCCCGGCTGAACGGGCGCGAGCCGAAGAAGCCGCTGCGGGCCGAGAGCGGGGAGGGGTGGGCGGACTCGATGCGGGGGATGTCGCCGAGCATGGGCGCCAGGTTGCGCGCGTCGCGGCCCCAGAGGATGGCGACCATCGGCTTGTTGCGGGCCACGAGCGCGTGGATGGCCTGCTCGGTGACCTGCTCCCAGCCCTTGCCCCGGTGGGAGGCGGGCTTGCCGGGCATCACGGTGAGGACCCTGTTGAGCAGCAGGACGCCCTGCTCGGCCCACGGCGTCAGGTCGCCGTTGGAGGGGCGGGGGAGGCCGAGGTCGGCCTCCATCTCCTTGTAGATGTTGAGCAGGCTGCCCGGCAGCGGCCGCACGTCGGGGGCCACCGAGAAGGACAGGCCGACCGGGTGGCCGGGCGTGGGGTAGGGGTCCTGGCCCACGATCAGCACCTTGACGTCGTCGAAGGGCTGGTTGAAAGCGCGCAGCACGTGCGCCCCCGAGGGCAGGTACTGCCTGCCTTCGGCGATTTCCTTACGCAGGAACTCGCCCATCTCGGCTATCCGCTCGGCGACGGGCTCGAGCGCGCGCGCCCATCCGGCTTCGACGACTTCGTTCAGGGGACGACCGGTCATGGCCGATGAGCTTATCTAGGTCTGGTACGGCTTGCTGCCGAAACGTCGGCTCCGGGCCGTACCAGAATGATCACAGCGACGGCTTGCCCGGCTTGAAGAGCCAGGCGTCGAAGAGGGAGTCGAGCTGTTTGCCGGACACCCGCTCCGACAGGGCGATGAAGGCGGCCGTGTCGGCATTGCCGTACTTGTGGTCGGAGGCCCACGTACGCAGGATCCTGAAGAACGCGTCGTCGCCCACCGTGCGCCGCAGGACGTGCAGGGTCATCGCGCCGCGGTCGTAGACCGGGTCGTGGAAGAGGCCGGCAGGGCCGCCGGGGTCGGCGGGGGGTGTCTGCCAGAACTCGTCGTCGGCCGCTCGCGCGTAGGCGTTGTCGAACGAGCTCTGCACGGTGCTGGTGCCCTGCTTGTCCGACCAGAGCCACTGCGCGTACGTGGCGAAGCCCTCGTTGAGCCAGATGTCACGCCAGAGCGCCGGCGTCACCGAGTCGCCGAACCACTGGTGCGCCAGCTCGTGGGCCAGCAGCGACTCGCTCGGCACGCGCGGGTAGACGGGCCGGGACTGGGCCTCCAGGGCGTAGCCGACCTCGGGGGCGTGGTCGGCGATCCCGCCGGTGGAGGAGAACGGGTACGGGCCGAAGAGGGAGCTGAAGTAGTCGAGCACGGGAGCGTGCCGCTCGGCGAAATCCTTCGCTCCGTCGGCGAGCTTGGGGTCCACGGCGGTGATCACGCGGTAGCCGCCGACGCGGGTGTCGGTGAGCTGGAACTTCCCGATCGACACCGTGGCCAGGTAGCTCGCCATCGGTTCGCGGGAGTCCCAGACGTACGTCGTGCGATCGCCCTTCGACGCCTTGGACACCAGATCGCCGTTGGCCACCGCCACGCGGGTGCTGGGCACGGTCACCGAGAAGCGGTAGGTGGCCTTGTCGCTCATGTGGTGGTTGCCGGGATACCAGGTCATCGCGCCCTGGGGCTCGTTGGCGTTGAACACGCCGTCGCTCGTCCGGATCCATCCGTCCCGGGAGCCGTCCGGGTCGACGACGTGCGTGGGCCTGCCGTCGTAGCGGACCTCGACGGAGAAATCGCGTCCGGGGTGCAGCGCGGAGGTGATCACCAGCTCGGAGCCGCTCTGCGAGAACGCGGCCGGCCGGCCGTTCAGCGTCACGGAGCGGACCGTGAGCGTGCTGACGAGGTCGAGGTCGAAGCGGCTCAGCGCCTGCGTGGCCCGCGCGGAGATCCGCGCCACTCCGGCAAGGCGGTTGGAGCTCGGGTCGTAGTCGAGCGTGAGGTCGTAGTGGCCGGCGTCGTAGCCGCCGTTCCCCTGGTCGGGGAAGTACGGGTCGCCCGCGCCAGGTGCGCCGGGCTGGGCGTCGAGCGCTATGGCGGGGGCGAGCGGTAGAGAGATGAAGGCTGCTGCGGCGAGAGCGAGAAGACGCTTCATTCGAGGATCATAGAACCGCGTCGCGGGCGCCCACCGGAACCGGCGGACGCCCGCGAGCGTGTCACTTCACGGATCCGGCCATCATGCCCTGGACGAAGTACCGCTGGAAGGCGAAGAACAGGACCAGCGGGACGATCAGCGACAGGAACGCACCGGACGACAGGATGTCGATGTTCGATCCGAACTGCCGCATCTGAGACTGCAGGTGCTTGGTCATCGGCTGGTTGTCCGTGTCGGCGAAGACCAGCGCGATGAGCATGTCGTTCCAGACCCACAGGAACTGGAAGATGCCCAGCGAGGCGATGGCGGGCTTGCCCAGCGGGAAGACCACCGACACGAAGATCTTCCACTCCGGCGCGCCGTCCATCCGCGCCGCCTCCAGCAGCGAGGAGGGGATGCCGACGAAGAAGTTGCGGAGCAGGAAGATCGCGAACGGCAGGCCGAACGCGGTGTGGAACAGCACCACGCCCGGGATCGAGCCGAAGATCCCGATACCTCCGTAGAAGGAGGCGATGGGGATCAGCGCGATCTGGATGGGCACGATCAGCAGCCCGACCACGACGAGGAACGCGCCGTCACGCCCGGGGAACTCCATCCACGCGAACGCGTAGGCGGCCATGGCCGCGATGCCGATCACCAGGATCGTGGTCGGCACCGTGATCGCCACGGTGTTCCAGAAGGACGCGGTGAAGCCGCTGGCCAGCAGGTTCGCGTAGTTCGCGAGGGTCAGCTCGGCCGGCTTGGTGAAGACCGTCCACCAGCCCTCGGCGGTGTTGACCTGGGTCGTACGCATCGAGACGACCAGCAGGCCCAGCGTCGGCACCAGCCAGAACAGGCCCAGCAGCACCATGATCAGCTGGACGGCGCCGCCGCCGATCCGGTCCACGATCTTGCTCAGCACGCCTCTGCGCGGCGCCCCCGTCTCAAGTCCGGACGGCACGGTAGCGGTAGCGGTCATGAGCCCTCCTTCGTCGGTCTCACGACCAAGGCGACGTGCTCGTTGGTTCGCTCACTGCGTTCGCTCATGAGTCTCCCCTCCTGAACCGGCGGATGTTCATGATCATGAAGGGGAGGACCAGTATGAGCAGGAAGACAGACAGCGCGCTGCCCAGACCCTGGTTGTTCCCGCCGCCGAACGACACGCGCCACATCTCCAGCGCGATCACGTTCGCCTGCGGCTGGACCGAGCCTGGCGCGATGATGAAGACCAGGTCGAACACCTTCAGCGTATTGATGATCATCGTCACGAAGACGACGAGCAGCACCGGCGACAGCAGCGGCACGGTGATCTTGCGGAACACCTGCCATTCCGTGGCGCCGTCGATGCGGGCCGCCTCCAGCGCGTCACGCGGGATCGCCGCGAGGCCGGCCGCGATCAGCACCATGGCGAAACCTGCCCACACCCAGACGAACGCACCGATGATCGCCGGGGTGATGAGTGCCGGGCCGAGCCAGCTCAGGCCGCCGTAGGAGGCCTGGAAGTTGGACTTCGGGAGCCGTACGACATAGGAGCCCGCGGGCAGGCCTTCGAAGCGGAACGAGCCGTCGTCGGCCGTCGTGGCGGTCCCGGCGACCTTGCCGTTCTGCACGGCCTCGACGGTCATGCCCGGCAGGCCCTTCTCCGAGGCGTCGACCTCGCCGTTCTTGCCGCCGCCTCCTGGCGTGAAGTCGAACCACACGGTCCCGGAGAGTCCGCCGCCGGCCGCGGCGGCCTTGGCGGGCTGGGCGTTGCCCGGCAGCACGTTCGGCTTGACGCCCACGATCGGGATCAGCACCGGCTGGCCTGCCTGGACGGGCTGCTTGGTGACGATCGTGCCGCCCTCGGCGGCGACCGGTGACTGGTCGCCCTCGCGCGGGCGCGCCTCCGGGTAGCCCTGCGAGGAGGAGAACGTGTCGTGCACCGTGGTGAGCACGGCGTTGGCCAGGCCCTTGCCGGGGTCCTGCTCGTAGACCAGGCGGAAGATCACGCCGGCCGCCATCAGGGAGACCGCCATGGGCATGAACACGATGAGCTTGAACGCTGTCGACCACTTGATCCGCTCGGTCAGCACCGCGAAGATCAGGCCCAGCGTGGTGACCACGATCGGCGCCACGACGACCCAGATGAGGTTGTTGCGGATCGTGGTGAGCGTGCTGGAGTCGGAGAAGATCGTGGCGTAGTTGCCCAGTCCCACGAATCCGGTGCCCGCCGCGTCGAACAGGCTCCGGAAGATGGAGTAGACGATCGGGTAGACCACCCAGATTCCCAGCAGCAGCGCCGCCGGGAGGAGGAAGGCGATGGCGACCGCCGGCGAGGGGCCGAGGCGTCTCATGGTACGGGGGGTTTCAGCCGGTCCGGTGGAGGACCCGTCCGCGATCTCCGCGGACGGGGCCTGCGGGCCGTCCAACCGTTCGGTCACGGCCTTACCTCTTTACTTCTTCCAGGCCTTCTTGGCCTCGGCTTCGAGTGCGGTCTGTGCGCCCTTGATGTCGCTCGGGTTGCGGAGGAAGTCCTGCAGCGCCTTCCACTCGCCCTTGCCGTCGGTGCCGCCGAACGCGCTCGGCGCGAGGTCGGACATGTCGTAACGGACGGCGTCGCCGGCCGAGACGATCGTCTGCCCGAGCTGCTTGGTCAGCTCGTCGGGGTAGTTGTCGGGGGAGACGTTCTTGTTGGGCGACAGGTAGCCGGGCAGCTTGGCCCAGATCTCGCCGCCCTCCTTGGAGGCCAGGAACTGCAGCAGCGCCATCGCGCCGGGGGAGTCCTTCATCGCGACCGCGACGTCGCCGCCCAGGACGACGGGCGCCGTGTCACCGGCCTTGGGGAAGGGGAAGTACTTCGCCTGCTCGCCGACCTTGGCGCCCGACTGCGCGGCCTCGACGGCCACGAAGTCGCCCTCGACGACCATGGCGGCCTTCTTGTTGCCGTAGACCTTGGACACGCAGGTCGGGTAGTCGGTTTGGAGGGCGCCGGAGCTGCCGTCGAGCAGGAACTCCTTCTTGCCGACGATCTGCTGGATCTTCTGCAGCGCGGTCGTCACGGTCGGGTCGGTCCACGGGATCTCGTGCTTGGAGAGCTTGTCGTAGTTCTCGGCGCCCGCGGTGGACAGGTAGACGTTCTCGAACAGGTCGGTCAGCGTCCAGCCTGAGGCGGCGCAGAGCGAGAACGGCGGGGTGCCGGAGTCGGCGATGGTCTGCGCGTTCTTGACCAGCTCGTCCCAGGTGGTCGCGGGCTGCACGCCCGCGTCGTCGTACGCCTGCCCGCTGTACCAGACCAGCGACTTGTGCGCCGCCTTGATCAGCACGCCGTACACCTTGCCGTCGGCGGAGCCGAGCTCCTTCCAGTACGGGGTGTAGTTGGTGTCGATCTCCTTGATGACGTCGTCGGAGAGCGGCTTGAGCGCGCTCTGGTCGGCGTACTGCTGCACCAGGCCCGGCTGCGGGAGGACGGCCACGTCCGGCGGGTTCTTGCCCTGGATGCGCGGGCCGAGGTAGGCGCCGGTGTCCTCGCCGGTGGAGGCGTAGGTGACCTCGGCGCCGGTCTTCTCGGTGAAGGCCTTGAGCACCTGCTCGAAGTTCTTCTGCTCGGCGCCGGTCCACTTGGCGGCGACCTCGAGCTTCACGCCCTGGAGCGGCTTGGCACCGGCGGCGGGAGCCGACGCGGAGCCCGACTCGGTGGGGGTGGTGGTCGTGGGGGCGTTGCCGCAGGCGGCGACGGCTACCGCGAGACCGGCCAGGATGACTGCTGCTCTGGCTTTTCGCATGGCTGCCTCACTGTGTTCTGATGATCTCTTCGAGTTCTGACTTCATGGAGGCCGCGACGTCGTCGGCGGACTCGCTGGAGGGGCTGCCGAGCGCCTTGGCGACCGAACTGGCGATCACCAGGCTCAGCTGGTTGTAGTTGGCGCTCACCGGCCGTGGCTTGGCCGCGAGGATGCTCTCCTTGAGCACGGGCAGGTATGGGAAGCGTTCGATCAGTGCGGGATCGTCGTAGAGCTCGGTCCACACGGGCGGGAACGAGCCCTCGGTCAGGACGCGACGCTCGTTCTCCAGACTCGTGAAGTAGCGGATGAACTCCTGCGCCGTGCGCTGATGCTTGGAGTACGCGCTGATCGCCAGGTTGGCGCCGCCCAGCGTGCTGGACCCGGGGCCGTTGAGCCCGGGGAGCCGGGTCACGCCCAGCTTCTTGCCCAGCTTCGCCCTGGCGGGGCCGTAGGCGTGCGGCCAGTTGCGGGCGAAGGCCAGCCGGCCCTCCTGGAAGGCCAGGC
This sequence comes from Nonomuraea sp. NPDC049695, assembly GCF_040674955.1. Lineage (NCBI taxonomy): Bacteria > Bacillati > Actinomycetota > Actinomycetes > Streptosporangiales > Streptosporangiaceae > Nonomuraea > Nonomuraea sp. NPDC049695. The sequence continues at coordinate 38,011 of NZ_JBFANV010000005.1, forward strand.
GCGACTCCTCCTCCTTGTAGCTCAGCGACTCCTTGGGGATCCAGCCTTCGCGCAGGCCCTGGAGCAGGAAGTCCAGCGCGATCTGAGCCTTGGCCGGATCGAGGGTCACCTCCGTGCCGTCCCGGCTGACGATCTGCCCGCCGGCGGACTGCAGGGCCTCGGAGAAGTTGACGGTGAGCCCTTCGTACGCCAGAAACTGCCCGGCATAGCCTCCAATGTCTTGCTTTTTCATTATTTGACGGGCTTGGTCGCGAAGCTCCGCCCACGTCCGTGGCGGCTTCTTGACCAGGTCGGTCCGGTAGTAGAGCAGTCCCGCGTTGCTCGTGTACGGGACGGCCCAGAGCTTGTTCTTGTAGACCGCCGTTTCCACGACGGGCGGCAGGAACCTGTCGAGCGGGAACAACCCGCGTTCCAGGGGGATGATCCAGCCGTTCTCCGCGAACTCGGCGGTCCAGACCACGTCGAGCCCCAGCACGTCGTACCGGGTGCTCTTGGCCTGGAGGTTGGCTACCATCTGAGCGCGCTGCTCGTCGGCGGCCTCGGGCAGCTCCAGCAGCGTCACCTTCTCGGCCGGGTGGGCCTGGTTCCAGCGGTCCAGCAGGGGTTGCAGGTACGCCGTGGTGTCGCGACCGGTGGCGAACGTGATGGGGCCTGTGCCGCCCGTACCCGTCTCGCCGCCGCCCTCATCGCTCGCTGACGCGCATCCGGCCGCCGTAAGCAGGGCGGCGAGGACGAGCGAAAGTGAGCGCACCTCTGTTTCCTCCATTGTTCAGAGGGGATACATACGTGTTAGGTAGATGCATTCATGTTATGCACACCTGTAATCTGTAGGTCAACGGATAGCCACGTAACGCATTCGTAACACGGTGGGGAGGCGAGGCGGTGCGGCTTCATCTGCTGGCGCTCCTGGCTAAAGAGCCGGCTCACGGCTACGAGCTCAAGCAGGCGCTGGAGCAGACGTTCGGCAGTGCCTATCCTTCTCCCAACATCGGCCAGATCTACGTCACGCTCGGCAGGCTGGAGAAGGACGGCCTGATCAGGGCGGTGGACGTCGAGCAGTCCAACCGGCCCAACAAGAAGGTCTACTACCTCACGGCCAAGGGCCGCGAGGTGCTCACCGACTGGGTGGACGAGCCCACTGAGGGTCCCAGGGTGCGCGACGAGTTCTTCATGAAGCTCGTGCTCGCCCCCCTCACCGGCATCGCGGACCGGATGGCGCTGATCAGCCGGCAGCGCCGCCACTACCTCTCGCTCATGAGCGATCTCAACGACCTCCTCGCCCGCACCCCGCCGACCGACCGGGTGGCGACGCTCCTCATCGAGGGCGCCATGCTCCACCTGCAGGCGGATCTTGACTGGCTGGAGCGTTGCCAGGAGGATCTGGCATGAGCACGGTTGTGAAAACGGTCAATCTGGTCAAAATCTACCAGGATGGCGCAGTGCCCGTGCCTGCCGTGCGTGGTGTGGACCTGCAGGTGGAGCCGGGTGAGTTCGTCGCGATCATGGGTCCTTCCGGGTCCGGGAAGTCCACGCTCGTCCACATGCTGGGCGGGCTCGACACCCGGACGAGCGGCGAGATCTGGCTCGACGGCAAGCGGGTCGACACGCTCTCCGAGAGCGCGTGGGCGCTGCTGCGGCGCAAGAAGGTCGGGTTCGTCTTCCAGTTCTTCAACCTCGTCGCCAACATGACCGTCGGCGACAACGTCGAGCTGCCCGCACTGCTGGCCGGGGCCTCGCCCAAGGTGGCCCGTGAGCGCAGGGAGAGCCTGCTCGGCGCGCTCAATCTCAGCGACCGGGCCGACGCCTCACCCGCGCAGCTGTCCGGCGGCGAGCAGCAGCGGGTCGCCCTGGCCAGGGCGCTGGCCAACGAGCCGAGCGTGCTGCTGGCCGACGAGCCCACCGGCAACCTCGACAGCCGCAACACCCGAGACGTGCTCCGCCTGCTCGGCGACGTCCACAAGAAGGGGCAGACGATCGTCATGGTCACCCACGACGCCCGCGTGGCCAGCCTGGCCGACCGGGTGGTCTCCCTGTTCGACGGGGAGATCGTGGACGACGGCCGCATCGTGCGCAGGCGTACGGGCACGGCCGGCGAGGTGATCGACCTCAGGTGAGCGAGCGAAGCGAGCGAACAATCGGACACAGCAGCGCTGCGCTCACAGGTCCGACGAAGGAGGGCCTGTGAGCGCCACGCTGGCCGGTAGCCGGTGGATCAAGGCCGACCTGCGGGCCAGGAAGGCTCAGGCGGTGCTGACCGTGCTGACCGTGGCCGGGATCGTGGCCGCGCTGATCACCGCGGCGACCCTGCTCGAGGACAGCACCAACCCGTGGCGGAGCCTGTTCGCCCAGACCGACGGCGCCCACGTCTGGCTCTACACCGACGACAGCCCCCAGGTGGCCCTGGGCGGCATCGACGGCGTGACGCAGGTGGCGGGGCCGTACCGGTCGGCGCCCGTGACGGTGGCGCAGGACGGCAAGAAGGAGCCCGCGGCGCTGCGCGCGATGCCCGCCACGCCGCCGCAGGTGGCGCACCCGGTGGTGGCCGAGGGCAGGTGGCTGGACGCCTCGCAGCCGGACGGGGTGGTCGTCGAGCGCTCCTTCGCGACCTCGCTGCGGCTCAGGATCGGCGCGCCCTTCACGATCATCGCGCTCAGCGGTAAGCGCCACACCCTGTACGTACGCGGCATCGCCGACTCCGCCGAGCAGGGCTTCTACCCGCAGTGGACGCCCGGCCTGGCCTACGTGCTGCCCGCCATGCTCGACGGGATCGAGCCCATGCTCGGCCACAGCGAGTGGGTGACCGGGCTGCGCCTGGCCGACCCCGACGCCACGAAGGTCGTCTCACAGCGCGTGGTCGTCATGCTGGAGGACAAGCTCCAGCGCGTCTACACCTGGCGCGAGGTCAGGGCCGCCATGGAGCTGGACAACCGGCTGCTGGGCACGCTGCTGGCGCTGTTCGGCGTGGTCGGGCTCGTGGCCGCCGCGCTCGCGCTGGCCAACGCCGCAGGCGGACGGGTGCTGGGCCAGCTCCGCGACCTGGCCACGCTCAAGTCGATGGGCTTCACCAAGGGCCAGATCGCGCTGCTGCTCCTGGCCGAGCACGGCGCGCTCGGGCTGCTCGGCGTCGCGATCGGCGCCGTGGTGGGCTGGGGCGTGACGGCGGCGGTGCTGGGCGCGACGTCCGTGGCGCCCGTCCCCGTGCTGGCCATCGTCGCGGGCACGGCCCTGATGGTGCTGGCCGCGGTCGGCGTGCCCGCGTGGCGCGGCGGCCGCACCCCGCCGATCCCCGCCGCGCCCGCCCTGCCGCCACGCGGCCACCTGTCCAGGCTCGCCCGGCTGGCGCTGCTGGTACGCCTGCCGCCCGCGCTCGTCCTCGGCACCAGGGACGCCTTCACCAGGCGGGTGCCGGCGTTCCTGACGGCGTTCGGGCTGGCCGTGCCGATGATGATGATCACGATCGGGCTCGGCGTCTGGGCCACTCTCGACAACTTCGCCGACCACCCGGAGCAGGTCGGCCAGCACGCCAGCCTGTACGTCAGGCCGGGCAAGCTGGAGCCGGCCGCGGCCCAGCACATCGCCGAGTTCGACAAGGACGTGGCCCAGGTCTACCCGGGCACCGACGTGAACGCGCTGGCCCCCGGCGAGGGCCGCTCGGTCCGCGTGCGGGCCATCGGCAGCTCGACGGAGCCGTACCCGTTCCCCGTGGTCGAGGGCCGCATGTACGCCCGCCAGGGCGAGGCGGTGGCCGGTCAGGGCCTGCTCGACCTGCTGGGGGTGAAGATCGGCGACCGGGTACGGCTGACCGTGGGCGGCACGCCGCTGATCGTCAGGATCGTCGGCAGGACCGTCGAGCCCGACCTCGACGGTGAAGTGATCTCGGTGGGGCTCGACAGCCTGGCGGCCAAGGACTCGGTGCCGCCCGAGTTCTACGCGCTCGCACTCAAACCGGGCGCCGACAAGGCGGAGGTGCGCGGGCGGCTGCTGGCCGAGTCGGCGGAGGGACTGGAGGTCCAGGTCGCGGTCAACCCGGCGGACCGGCTGTCGGTCATCCGGGTGGTGATCGTGGCGCTGATCGCCGTGCTGCTGCTGATCGGCCTGGCCAACCTGCTCACCGCCAGCGCGCTCGGCCTGCGCGACCACGCGTTCGACCTGGCGGTGCTGAAAGCCATGGGGCTGACGCCGCGCCAGGTCATGGCCACGCTCGTGACGGGCACGGGGCTGCTGGTCGTGCTCGGGGTCGGCGTGGGCGCCGCGGCGGGCATGTCCGTCGTGACGGGGCTGATCGACCTGCAGGGCCACACGAGCGGCGTCGGCGCGGGCATCGGGCGGGCGCCCTCTGCCCTGACGCTGGTCGTCGCCGTGGTGGTGGCCGTGGGCACGGCCCTCGCGGTGGCGCTCATTCCCGCCCGCCGCGCGGCCCGTGCCCAGGTGCCGGTCACTTCCCGCTGAGAGCGTCCCCGGCGTTCAGCTCGTTCTTCTTCAGCGCGAACCAGTAGAAGCCGTGCCCCGGCAGCGTGAGCAGGTACGGCAGCTGACCGATCGGCGGGAACTGCACGCCGCCCCGCGCCTCGACCGGGACCATGCCCTCGAACCTGCGCAGGTCCAGCTCGACCGGCTGCGGGAACTTCGACAGGTTGTTCACGCACAGCATGATGTCGTCGCGGTCCTCGCGGACGAAGGTGAGCACGGCCGGGTTCGAGGACCACATTTCCGTGTACGCCCCCACGCCGAACACCGGGTGCTTGCGCCGGATCTCCAGCATCTTGCGGGTGAAGTGGAGCAGCGAGCCTTCGTGGCGCTGCTGGGCCTCCACGTTGACCGCCTGGTAGCCGTAGATCGGGTCCATGACCGCGGGCAGGTAGAGCCGCCCCGGGTCGGCCGAGGAGAACCCGGCGTTGCGGTCGGGGCTCCACTGCATCGGCGTGCGGACCGCGTCGCGGTCCTCCAGCCAGATGTTGTCGCCCATGCCGATCTCGTCGCCGTAGTACATGACCGGCGAGCCGGGCAGGCTGAGCAGCAGCGCGGTGAACAGCTCGATCCGGTCGCGGTCGTTGTCGAGCAGCGGGGCGAGCCGCCGGCGGATGCCCAGGTAGGCCCGCATGCGCGGGTCCTTGGCGTACTCCTTGTGCATGTAGTCGCGCTCTTCCTCGCTCACCGTCTCGAGCGTCAGCTCGTCGTGGTTGCGAAGGAAGATGCCCCACTGCGCCTTGTCAGGCAGCTTGGGCGTGCGCGACATGATCTCGGAGATCGGCTCGCGGGTCTCCTTCTTGACCGACATGTAGATGCGCGGCATGAGGGGGAAGTGGAAGGCCATGTGGCACTCGTCGCCCCCCGTGGTGGGGTCGCCGAAGTACTCCACCACGTCCTCGGGCCAGCCGTTGGCCTCGGCCAGCAGCACCCGGTCGGGGTAGAGCCGGTCCACCTCGGCCCTGACCTTCTTCAGGTACGCGTGCGTCTCGGGCAGCCCGGAGCACGCCGTGCCCTCGCGCTCGAACAGGTAGGGAACCGCGTCCAGCCGGAAACCGTCGATGCCCAGGTCCAGCCAGAACCGCAGGACCTCCAGCATGGCCTCCTGCACCGCCGGGTTGTCATAGTTCAGGTCCGGCTGGTGGTGGAAGAAACGGTGCCAGTAGTACTGCTTGCGCACCGGGTCGTAGGTCCAGTTGGACTCCTCGGCGCCAATGAAGATCACCGGCGCGTCAGGGTAGCCCGTGGGATGGTCGGACCACACGTAGAAGTCGCCGTACGGACCCTCGGGGTCGTGCCGGGACGCCTGGAACCAGGGGTGGCGATCGCTTGTGTGGTTCATCACGAGGTCGGTGATGATCCGCAGGCCACGCTCGTGTGCCTTCTCGATCAGCGCCACGAAATCGCCCAGGTCGCCGAAGTCCGGGAGGATCTTCATGTAGTCCGAGATGTCGTAACCGCCGTCACGCAGCGGCGACTCGTACAGCGGCAACAGCCACAGGCAGTCCACCCCGAGCCACTCGAGATAGCCGAGCTTCTCGGTGAGACCTCGCAGGTCGCCGGTGCCGTCGCCGTTGGAGTCCTTGAACCCCCGGACGAGAACCTCGTAGAACACCGCCCGCTTGTACCAAGCTGGATCCTCCGAGACGAACGCCTCGGAGATCGGCTCCGGCATTGGGGATGCGTTGATCATATGTCGCTCACAGGAAGAGATGTGGGCAGGACGAAGTCACCGGTTACCCCGGCGTTTATCTGGTGACCGCGCCGCGTGGAGTCGTCATCCCTGCGAACCCCACTGCCCTTGAACGAGACCTGATTTGTGATCTGGTGCCCGTTTGTGCGGCGCTTACGGGCCGAACACTACCAGCCCGGTGGCTTTCCGGAACCCGCTTCTGCTGTGCCGGGGTTAATACCCACGAGATCCGTACGTAATCGCCCTGTTACCGTGAGTTCAACTAAAAAGGTGGGGCAAGGTCGGAGACGTCGTTCTCGAAGTCGCTGAGCCAGAGCCCGAAGAGCACCAACCCCCGTACCCAGAAGCGGTCGTTCCACCCGTTGAACCTGGTCAGAGCGTCGGGGCCGCCGGCGATGACCTCGTGCAGCTCCTCCGACAGCAGCCCCGGCACCCGCCTCATCACCGTCTCCAGCATGCGGTGCGAATAAGTTCGGGCAGGGGCGGCCGTGGACCGCAGCGGCACCCTCTGGAGGGGCTGCTTGACCACGTTGGTGGAGGGCAGCGCGGCCACCCGCGGGTGGGCCGCGTGGAGCACCTCGCGGTAGAAGCGGCCCTTGTCCTTGCGCGCCACGCCGACCGAGAGCGCGGCGGGGAAGAAGCGGGGGTCGATGAACGGCGCCGCGAACGACGCCTCGGGACCCACCAGGTTGACCGCCGAGCGGGCGATGCCCCGCACGGTCCGGGTGTGCAGCACCGAGAGCGGCAGTTCGGCCCGGTGCCCGTGGAGCATGGAGGTGGCGGCCGCGAACTGCTCGCGCACGGCCTCCTCCATCCACTGGGCGGCGGCCTTGGACAGGAACGGCTGCGAGGGCGCCCCCAGCGACAGCGAGCCCAGCACGGCCGCGGAGCGCTCCGCCTGCGACCTGGCCTCCAGCGCGGCCCCGCTGACCATGAAGTTCTTCAGCAGCGGCCCGCCCGCCAGGCCGTCGACGAGGATCCGGCCCGCGCCGTGCACCTCCTTGGCGAAGGGCGCGTACCAGGCGTGGTGGGGCGTGAGGTACTCGAGCCTGCGGGCCACCTCGACCGCGTCGTCCGGGTAGTCGGCGGCGTCCTGGGTGATCACCCGGTGCGGGATGCCCAGCTCCCTGGTGATCGATCTGGCGAACGCGATGTCGGTGTCGGTGCCGTCGTCGGGGCTGGTCGTCCACGACTCGACGTCCATCCCGCGGGCCTTGGCCACGCTGGCGAGCAGCCGCGAGTCGTAGCCACCGCTGACCGGGACGAGCAGCTTGCGCCCGTCGTAGTCCTCGTAGACCTCGTGCAGCAGCTCGACGATCTCGCGGGGGCTGACCCACGACTCGTACGGCTCCGTGCGCAGCCAGCGGGGCAGCCTGCGCTCCGCCGCGACCCGGCCGTGCCGCCACACCAGCGCGCTCGACCCCGGCAGCCGCTTGACCTCGGCGTACGGCGTCGCCTCGCCCAGCGGGAAGGTCACCTGGATGATCGAGGCCCACGCCGACCAGTCGATCTCGATCGGCACCAGGCTGAGCAGCGGCTGGATCAGCGACGAGAAGTAGACCGCGTCGCCGTGACGCACGTAGTAGACGTCCACGAGCCCGAGGGCGCCCGTGTGGAGCGTGACGTGCTCGCCGTCGCCGATCAGCCCGGGGGTCTCGTACGTCTCGGCCACCGCCATCCAGTCGTCGGCCCCGGCCGGCTTGCGCTCGCCCCAGGAGAACGCGTACGCGTTCCCCGCACGGTGGTAGGGCGGCAGCGGCGTGGAGCTGAACAGCGCGGCCTGCGGCGACTGCAGCGCCGGGAGGACCCGCGGGCCGGCGGCGGTCAGCTTGCCGAGCATGGCGGTGTCGATCCGGCCGAGAGCGCCGCAGACGTAGGGTCGCACGTTGAACTGCACCGGATCTCATCCCTTCGAGACGCTTGCGGCAAAAGAGTATCCTTTGCCGGGCTGAGGGAGCGGAGGGCCATTTGTCTACGGAGCTAGAGAGCACGCGGAGAGCCTTGCGGGATGCCGTCGCGCAGGCCGAGCGCGCGGCCGAGCTGGCCAGGCTGCTGGACGCCGCCCAGGCCAAGCTGGCCGACGCCGAGCAGAGCGTCCAGGAGGCCAGGACCCTGGCCGAGCGGCTGAGCGAGGCCGAGGAGCGGCTCGCGGCCGAGGAGGCGACCGCCGACAAGCTCCGCAAGGAGCTGGCCGAGCAGCGTTTCCAGGCCGAGGTCGCCAACTGGAAGCTGTCCTCGATCAAGGTCGCCCGCTGGAACCGCCTCGGCGACGCTCTCAAGAGCGGCAAGAGCAACCCGGTGCGGCTGGCCAAGGGGCTCAAGGGCGCCGCCAGGCCCGTCAAGCGGCCCGTCGCGCCCACGCGCCGGCCGCCCGCGCCCGTCAAGCCGAAGGACGAGCGCCCGGGGGCCGCGTTCCAGGCCACCAGCACGACCAGGACGGTCGGGGGCGCCTCGTTCAAGCTCAAGCCCTTCCGGGTGCCGACAGGGCCCAACACCCGGCCGCACCTGACGGCGGCGGTGATCGCCGACCCGCACGTCGAGGCGCTGCTGCGCTACGAGTGGCGCCAGACGACCGGCTTCACGCCCCGCGACTTCGCCAGGGTGCTCCCGCTGGAGGTGCCCCACCTGCTGGTGGTCGAGTCCGTCACGCAGGGGCCGTGGGCCGAGGAGATCACCGGCGAGCCGGGCGAGGGGCTCAAGGCGCTGCTCGCCTGGTGCGCCGAGCGCGGCATCCGCACGGTCTTCTGGCACACGCAGGGTGACGTGGCCGCGTACGCCGCGGCGGCCGAGCTGTTCGAGCACCGGTTCACGACCGATCTCACGGTGGCCTGGCCGCGGCTGCAGTTCGGGATCCAGCCCAGGGTGCACAACCCGCTGCCGCTCTCCAGCGGGCGCATCGACCGGGTGCTCACGCTCGACCAGCTCCTGCCCGGGCACCTGACGTACCCCGACGTGCTGACGTCCTACCGGTGGCCGGCCGGGGTGGAGTGCCCGCCCGGCACGCCCCAGTGGCGGCTGGCCGAGCTCGCCGCCTGCGGCACGCCCATCGGCGCCGACCCCGACACCCGGCGGGCGCACGCGGCGCTGCGGCGGGCGTACCAGATGGGCACGATGACCGAGCGCGTCGACGAACTGCTGGACGCGATCGGCCTGCCCAGCGCCCGCGCCACGCTCAACACCTCGGTCCTGCTGCCGGTCACGGACCCGTACCTGATGGAGCACGCGCTGGCGCAGGTCGCCAAGCAGTCCGGGGTCGACCAGCTGATCGTCATCGGGCCGCCGGAGTCGGAGCAGCGGGCCCGCGACGTGCTGCCGGACGTGGAGGTCCTCCACCGCCTCCCGCATCCGACGATGACCGTGGGCGCGATGCTCGGCGCCGGCATCGACCTGTGCGAGGCCGACCTGGTGGCGGTCATGGACCCGCGCGACGTGTACGGCGCGCACTACCTGACCGACCTCAGGCGGGCCTTCCTCTTCGGCACCGCCGACATCGTGGGCAAGGCCGCCTTCTACGCCCACCTGCGCAAATCCCAGGCCACACTGATCAAGCAGCCTGACGCCGAGTACACGTACGTCCCCGAGATCGTCGGCGCCACCCTCCTCGCCCGCAGGAACACGCTGCGCGAGATCGGCTTCGCCGATCTCACCGACGGGTGGGACGAGGTGCTCATGCGGCAGTGCCGCACGGACGGGATCAAGGTGTTCTCGGCCGACCGGTTCGGCTACGTACGGGTGCGCGACGAGGACCCCGGGCTGCTGGGTGCGGCCCAGCTGATCGAGTACGGCTCGGCGGAGCCCCACGCGCTCATCTAAAGTCATGGTGTGATCGCACGGGAGCTGGCCGGCGTGCTGGGGGAGCCGCCCGCGCCCGAGGGCTCGTGGGAGCGGGAGGCGGTGTACGTCTCCGCGGCGGCCCTGCGGAGGCGGCTGCCCGCGCACGTGCTCGCCGACCGGGTGCGGGCGGTGCCCGGCGTGGCCGGCGTGGAGGTGCGGGGCGACGGCCTCCTGCGGATCACCGTGGCGGTGCCCGGCGTGCTGCTGGAGTCGATGGAGCCCGCCGACCTCCCGGAGCCGGCCTGGCCGGACTTTCCCCGCACGTGGGACAACCCCGGGTTCGTGGTGCGTTACGGGCATGCGCGGGCGTGCGCGGTGCTCCGCTGGGCGCGGGAGCTCGGGGTGGCGTCCGAGGGTTTCAGGGGCGAGCTGCTCGACGATCCGTACGACCGGCGGGTGCTGCGGGTGCTGGCCGAGATCCCGGGGCGGATGGTCAGCAGGGAGCCCGCATGGAAGGCGTACCTCGTGCGGCTGGCGCTGGCCTATCACGACGCGCACGAGCGCGCGCCCGCCGTGCCGGTCGGCGACGAGCGGCCGGGGCCGGTGCACACGGCGCGGGTGCGGCTGGCGGAGGCCGTACGGGGTGTGCTGCCCGGACCCGAGCGAATGTGAGCAGAAAATATCCGGCCATATGGCGAAAAATCGTAAAAATATCCCTTGTTGAGCTTGATCGCGTCTCGATACGTGGTCAGTGGGTCATGGCTTACTTGCGGTTCCGATAGCCTCGATCGGGTGAGCCGATTCGTCCATCCCGCCGGGGACCGGCATGCCGAGATGCTGCCCCACGAGCGCCCGCCGGTGGCGCCCGCCGACCTCAACCGGATCAACCCCGCGATCTGGCCGCGAACGTCGACCCGGACCGATGGCGCGCTCACTGTCGGCGGCGTGGACGTGCGCGATCTGGCCCGAGAGCACGGCACGCCGCTCTACGTACTCGACGAGGCCGACGTGCGCTCGCGCATGCGCGACTACGCCACGGCCTTCGCCGGCTCCGAGGTCCACTACGCGGGCAAGGCGTTCCTGTGCAAGGAGATGGTGCGCTGGCTCCACGACGAGGGCCTCGGCCTCGACGTGGCCAGCAGTGGCGAGCTGGCGGTCGCGCTCAGCGTCGGGTTCCCGCCGGAGCGCATCACGATGCACGGCAACAACAAGTCGGTCGCCGAGCTGACCAGGGCGCTCGAGGCCGGGGTCGGGCACATCGTGGCCGACTCGTACGACGAGATCGCCAGGCTCGGCTACCTCGCCGAGCAGCTGGGCAAGCGGCCCAAGGTGATGCTCCGGGTGACCACCGGGGTCGAGGCGCACACGCACGAGTTCATCGCGACGGCGCACGACGACCAGAAGTTCGGCCTGTCGCTCAACACCGGCGCGGCCGCCGAGGCCGTGCGCCGGGTCCTCGCCCTCCCGCAGCTCGAGCTGGTCGGCCTCCACTCGCACATCGGGTCCCAGATCGTCGACACGGCCGGGTTCGAGGTGGCGGCCAGGCGCCTGACCGCGCTGCTCGTGGAGATCAAGGAGGAGCACGGCGTCGTGCTCCCCGAGCTCGACCTCGGCGGCGGCTACGGCATCGCCTACGTCGAGGGCGACGAGGCGCCCGACATCAAGGAGCTGGCCGACGGCCTGCGCGAGATCGTCACCAAGGTGTGCAAGGACGCCGGCCTGCCCGTGCCCAGGCTGACCGTGGAGCCGGGGCGCACCATCGTCGGCACCGGGGGCATCACTCTCTACGAGGTCGGCACCATCAAGGACGTCGAGGGCCTGCGCACGTACGTGAGCGTCGACGGCGGCATGAGCGACAACGTGCGCACCGCGCTCTACGGCGCCGAATACACCGCCGTGCTCGCCAGCCGCGAGAGCACCGCCGAGCCGATGCTCAGCCGCCTGGTCGGCAAGCACTGCGAGAGCGGCGACATCCTCGTACGCGACTTCCACCTGCCCGCCGACCTCGCGCCCGGCGACCTGATCGCGGTGGCCGCGACGGGCGCCTACTGCCGCTCGCTGGCCAGCAACTACAACTACCTGCCCAAGCCCGCCGTGGTCGCCGTCTCCGGCGGCGAGTCGCGGGTGATCGTGCGGGGCGAGACCGAGGACGACCTGTTGAGGGGGCAGCTGTGAAACCGCTGAAGGTGGCCCTCCTGGGCTGCGGCGTCGTCGGCACGCAGGTCATCAGGCTCATGCACGACCAGGCCGCCGACCTCGCCGCGCGCATCGGCGCCCCGCTGGAGCTGGCCGGGGTCGCGGTGCGCCGGCTCGGCCGCAAGCGCGACGTGGACGTCGATCCCGCGCTGTTCACGACCGACGCCGAGGCGCTGGTCACGCGTGACGACGTCGACATCGTCATCGAGGTCATCGGCGGCATCGAGCCCGCCCGCACGCTGATCGTCTCGGCCCTGTCCCGGGGCAAGTCCGTGGTCACGGCCAACAAGGCGCTGCTGGCCGAGGACGGCGCCACGCTGCACGAGGCCGCCAGGAAGGGCAACGGCGATCTCTACTTCGAGGCCAGCGTGGCCGGCGCCATCCCGCTGCTGCGCCCCCTGCGCGAGTCGCTGGCCGGCGACCACGTCAAGCGGGTGCTCGGCATCGTGAACGGCACCACCAACTACATCCTCGACAAGATGGACACGACCGGAGCGTCCTTCACCGACGCCCTGGAGGAGGCCCAGACCCTGGGCTACGCGGAGGCCGACCCGACGGCCGACGTCGAGGGCTTCGACGCCGCAGCCAAGGCCGCCATCCTGGCCGGCCTCGCCTTCCACAGCCGCGTCACGGCCGCCGACGTGCACCGTGAGGGCATCACCGAGATCACCGCCACCGACGTGGCCTCGGCCAAGGCCATGGGCTACGTCATCAAGCTGCTGGCCATCTGCGCCCGCTCCGACGACGGCCGCTCGTTCGGGGTGCGGGTGCACCCGGCGATGATCCCGCGGACGCATCCGCTGGCCGGGGTGCGGGAGGCGTACAACGCGGTCTTCGTGGAGGCGGAGTCGGCGGGGCAGCTCATGTTCTACGGCAAGGGGGCGGGCGGCGCGCCCACGGCCTCCGCCGTCCTGGGCGACCTGGTGGCCGTCGCCAGAAACCGCCTGGCGGGCACGCGCGGGCCTGAGGAGTCGACGTACGCGGACCTGTCGGCCCACCCCATGGGCGACACGGTCACGCGCTGCCACGTGGCTCTCGACGTGGCCGACAAGCCGGGCGTGCTGGCGCGGGTGGCCGAGCTGTTCGCCAAGCACGACGTGTCGATCCAGACCGTGCGCCAGGAGGGGCACGGCGACGACGCCCAGCTCGTCATCGTCACCCACCGCGCCACCGACGCGGCGCTGTCGGCGACCATGGAGGGGCTGCGGGAGCTCGACATCGTGCGTGCGGTGGCCAGCGTGATGCGCGTGGAGGGCGACGACTAGCCTCATGGACTTCGGAACTAGTTCCGAAGACCTCTACCTCACGACCGCTCGGCACGATCGGGAACGGGAGGAGACGGCGAGCATGGTGGCTCACCTGCTCACCGCGCTCGTCGGGAACGACGAAGGTGTCCGGGCGGTCGAGCACGCGCTTCCCGCCGTGTTCTCCTGGGCCAGGCACCTTTCGGCTGAGGAGCGACGCGAGTTCGTTCAGGACATCGTCCATGCGACGAGAGACGCCGCTGACCTGGACGTCCATGCCACCCTGCATCGAGTCGTCGCCGAGTGGCGCGCGACCGCCCGCATTCTCGCCGACCCGGCTCTGACTGCGCGGCTCACCAGTCCATTGCCGGATGACGACCACGGTGAGGTGCTCACGCCGTGAGCCCGAAGCGCGGCTTCGTGGCCGTCTGGGCACCGCAAGCTTCGGCGGCCGTGATCTGCCGCAGTGGGAGTACGAGGTCACCGCCGGCGGGCGTGTGCGGTATCTGGTCGACGAGGAGCGTCGGACGGTGTATTTCGTGTACGCATCCACCCGCCACCCGAAGGATACGGACTCGTAAGAGCGCTAGGCGTCGGGGAAGGCGAGGCCGCGGACCTTGCGGACGGCTCTCTTGAGCGCCGTGCGGTTCTGGGCGCGGGCGAGGCGGACTGCCTCCCTGCGCCAGGACTCGGCCTTCTCGCGCCAGCGCGCCGCGTCCCTGCCGTTCTTGCCCGCCTCGCGCCGCAGTTGCGTGACCTCCGCCCGTAGCGCGGCCACGCGCTTGCGGTAGAGGGCGATCTCCTTGTCGTGGGCGGCCGCGAGCCGGTCGAGCTCCGGGAGCGGCTTCTTGCGCGGCGGATAGACGGCGGGGCGGCGGGTGAAGCCCCAGCTCTCCCCGTCCAGCCACTCCAGGCCGAAGAGGGCGTCGACGAGGTCGTCCCAGTCGTCGTCCGGTGCGGCCACCAGCGCGGCCCGGGAGTGTGCCGCCGTACGGTCCAGGCGGGCGGCCGTGACGCCCGCCGCCGTCTCCTCCAGGGCCACGCAGAGGGTGCCCAGGTCGTGCTCCTCCATGTGGGCCACCAGGCGCTCCACGGTGTCCTTCGAGAGCACCCAGCCGGGCGGGACCGAGAGCCGGAACTGGGGCGTGCCCTCGAGGGGCGTGGCGAGGTGGACGCGGGGGTCGTGGGCGAAGTTCGCGTGGATGAGGCGCAGGTCGAGGTACGGGTCGGCGAGCGGGGAGCGGCGTCCGTCGTCCAGCGTGTCCCACGGGCCGGGGACGGTGACCCTGATGTCCGGGACCGAGCTCGCCAGGAGGGCGTCGACCGTGGCCCGGACGTCCTCGTACGAGCCCGCCTGCACCGTCGCGTCCACGTACGGCACCAGCCACTGGCGGCCGGCGTCGGTACGCAGATAGCGGCGGTAGGGGACCCGGTCGGCGATGTACGGGTCGTTGTACCGCTTCAGCGCCGCGAAGTCGCGCATCGCCGTCGGGAGCCCGATGTGCCACGTACGCGACTCCGGGTCCGGCACGAACACCGCGCCCGCCTGGGTGAGGCGGTAGCCCAGCTCCGTGTCCTCGGCCAGCACCAGGGACGTGTCCATGCCGCCGATCGAGCGCAGCAGGGCGGCCGGGTAGGACACCGTGGCGCCCACGTGGACGCGGGTGGCCAGGGAGCTGGAGGCGGTGCGCAGGCCGTCGTGGTCGTGGATGATCCGCTCGGCCCAGTCGTGGCGGTGCGGCGCGAGGGGGAAGAGCTCGCCCTCCGTCCCCGTCTCCAGTGCCCGGCGTACCTGCTCCTGCGTCGGGAGGTCGGTGGCGGCGGTGAAGTCGATCCAGCCCAACGCCACCACGTACGGAGCCAGGTGGTGCCAGCGGAGCTGGGCCTCCACATGCCGCCGGTGCGGGACCATGTCGGCGTCCAGGACGAACACGACCTCGCCGGTCGCGGCGTCCAGGCCCGCCTGCACGGCCCAGGCCCGGCCCCAGCCGCCGGGCGGACTGGACATCAGCGTGGTCTTCGC
This sequence comes from Nonomuraea sp. NPDC049695, assembly GCF_040674955.1. Classification (NCBI taxonomy): domain Bacteria; kingdom Bacillati; phylum Actinomycetota; class Actinomycetes; order Streptosporangiales; family Streptosporangiaceae; genus Nonomuraea; species Nonomuraea sp. NPDC049695. Next base: position 53,408 of record NZ_JBFANV010000005.1, read on the forward strand.
CGGGACGATCTCGGGAAGGCGGAGCGGGGTGGTGCTGCCGTCGTCCACGACGATGACGTCGATGAGGTGCTCGGGATAGCTCTGGGCGGAGAGGGCGGCCAGGGTGAGGTCCAGCGTCTCCTGGCGGTCGTGGACCGGGATGACGACGGTGACGGTGAGCGTGGGCTCCCATTCGCCCAGGGCGGGCGGGGTGAGAACGCCGAAGTCGTTGTGCCGGATGCGCGGAATGCCTGTCATGGGGTCCCGTCCATGGCCATGAGGGCGTTCGGGCGGAAGCCGCGCCACTGCTGCCTGTTGCGCTGCAGGAACGTCCCGATCGGCTCCTGCCACGTGTGGTTGGCCGCCGGGCCCCTGCGCAGGATGTAGCCGAGCCCGTGCGTACGGTAGATCTGCCCGCCGGCCGCCTGCAGGGCCTCCTGGAACTGCGTGTCCACCGAGCGCCGCAGCGGCCTGAACCCGCCCACCGCCTGGAACGCCGACCGTTCCACCAGGATCGTCCCTCCGGCGACGAAGCTGGTGATCTGCTCGGTCACCTGCTTGCGGTGCACGGTGACGTCGATGGACGACAGGTACACGAACTCCGGCACCGTGCCGACCACCTGGGCGCCCGAGTACGAATGCGCCAGCAGCAGGTCGGACAGGAAGTCCGGGCCGTACCAGTCGTCGTCGTCCATCTTCAGTAGGAACGACCCCGAGGCCCGCGCGGCCGCGTCGTTCAGCACCTCGCCGAACACGGCCTGCTGGTCGGCCTCGAGCACGGTCAGCGGGCTTTCGAACGCCTCGATCGCCTTCGCCACGTCCGGATGGTCCTTGGGGACGCCGTGCAGGGCGAGGACCACCTCGAGCTGCGCGCCGCGCTGGAGGGCGACCTGGTCGAGCGCGAACGACACCATGTCGGTACGGCGGGTCGCCAGCAGGACCGAGGTGAGCGGGGGAGCGGGGGCGGGGGCGCCGAGCTGCTCCCATCGTGCGGCGACGCCGTGGGTGCGGAGCGCGGCGCGGCGCAGGCGGATGCTGTGCTCCTCGCGCCGCAGGTCGTCCGAAAGGTCCGGGCAGCGCTCGATGAGCCCGATGATCTCGTCCCCCAGCGCGCCCGCCCAGCGCGGCACCGCCTGCGCACGCAGGGGCACCCCGGCGGCGGCCAGCCCGGCCAGGACCCGTACGGCGGCCAGCGGACCGCTGTGCGCGTGCCGCCAGTCCACCTCGACGCCCCGGATCTGCCGCAACCTGGCCACGTCCGCGTCCGTGACACCGCCCGACTCGGCGAACGACGTCACGACCTTCCCGTCCAGCACCACCGACCAGCGGCCGTCCCGCTCGGCCAGCGACGCCATGCCGCGTGACGGGGTGGTGACGAAACCCTGGGGGTTCACGAGCCGTTCGTCCACGGGCGGGATCATGGACGGCTCGCCCAGCACGTCGGGGTCGGTCAGCGGCGAGTCGGCCATCCCGGGGCGGCCCAGGCGCTCCCAGCTCACGGCCCGCAGCGTCGGGCGCTCGATGGGCGTCTCGTTCCCGGCCCACTCGACGACCTCGTCGTCGCCGGGCGCCGAGATCACGCCTCCGCCGGCCGCGCGGGGCCGCCCGCTGCCGGTTTGTGCGCCACTTCGGGCGCCTTCGGCCCGTGCTGCTGCCTCGGCGCCGTGAGTGTGCGATGCCGCGTCGGCCGCCACCGCGCCGTTGGCGCCGTTGGTGTGCGCCGGGCCGGGCGCGTCGGCGGCCCGCGCGAGTGCGGCCTCGCCGATGGCTTCTCCACCGAGCGCGCTGCCTCCGGCTGCGCCCGCGTTCCCGGCCGCCACCGCAGCGGCCGTCCCGGCGCCGGCGGTCCCGGTGCCACCCGCGTCTTGGGGGCGTCCGGCGGAGCGGAAGGGTGCGAGGCCCCTCGGGGTGCCGCTTCCTGCCGATGCTGCCTGGTCGGCGTCGAACGCGTGCTCCACCGACGGGTGCCCGAGCGTCCGGAGCACCACGTCGCTACCCGGCGCGCCCACCCGCTCCGGCACCGGCCCCGTGATCTCGGCCGGGGTCGCGTTCGGGTCACCGGGGCGCCAGTCCGCCGCCCCGACGCCCGCGATCGCCGCCGCGGGTGCCGCGATGACGTCGAGGCGGTGTCCCGCGAACGCCCGCGCCGTCGCCGTCACGGTACGGCCCGCGGGCGTGGACGCGGAGAAACGGGCATCGACCACCCAGACCCGGTTCTTGGGCTGGTACACCCGCAGATCGGTCAGAGACCGCCACCGGTGCGCGGGCGTCGGCATGGGCACCGGTGCCGGGTGCGAGGCCGGCGTGTCCAGCACGGCCACCACCACCCGCCCGGCCGGCGGCAACAGCTTGTGCAGAGTGGCGATCCTGCGCAGGTCGGCCGGCGTCCTGGCCAGCACCAGAACCTCACCCGCCTGCTCAGGCTCGGCGGACGGCTCCAGCAGGTCCCGATCGAGGTCCACGACGTCCCGAGACGTGTCGGCGTAGATCGGGGCGATGTCGTCGATCCCGGCGAAGAAGACGCGCGCCCCGCCCAGCTCCGCCAGCAACTGCCGGATCATCCTGCGCTCCGCAGATGTCTGATCAGCGAGCCCAACCCGCCACGACCCTCCCGACCATTGGCCCGGCCGTCGGCAGGAGGCTCGGCGGACAGCCGCTCGACCTCGGCCGCGAGCCGCTGCACCTCCGCGCGCAGCTTCTTGACCTCCGCCAGCCGCTCCCCGGCCAGCGCCCGCCATTTCGCCGGGTCGCCGGCCAGCGGCTCGGCCTCCTCCGCCGTCGCGAAGCCGTACTCGGTCCCGCTGACCCACTCGGACCCGAACATCTCGTTCACCAGCTCATCGGCCGCGCCCTCGAAAAGGGCGGCGCGGGCGAAGGCCGCCGTGCGCTCCAGGCGGGCGGCCACGACCCCGGACGGGCCCTCAGAAAGCGCGACGCTGACCAGGCCGAGCAGGTCGCGGTCCGCGTGGCGTACCAGCCGGGAAAGGGTGTCGGCGCCCAGCACCCAGCCGGTGGGCACGCTGAGCAGGAAGGGGGCCGGCGCGGCTGAGCGGGGTACGCTCTGCGCGAACGACACCCGAGGCTCATAGGCGTAGAGATTGTGGAGCAGGCGCAGGTCGAGGAAGGGGTCGTCCAGGTTGGAGCGGCGTTCGTCCGTCAGCTTGTCCCAGGGGCCGACGAGCGTCACGGCCGCGTCGGTGAGGGTGCCCGCGAGGGCCGAGTCCACGGTCGCCCGCGTCTCCTCGTAGGCGGTCGCCGCCACGACGACCCGCACGTACGGCACCCGCCAGTGACGCCGGGGATGGCTGCGCAGCCAGCGCAGGTCGGGGATCAGATCCCCGAGGTAGGACCAGTTGTGCCGGTGCACCTCCTTCTCCCGCAGCATCACGGTGGAGGGCCCGACATGCCACGCCCTGGCCTCCGCGTCGGGGATGAACACCGCTCCCGCCTGGGCCAGCCGCCAGCCGAGCTCGGTGTCCTCGGCCATGTTCAGTGAGGTGTCCACGCCGCCCGCCGCACGCAGCAGATCGGCCCGTACGGACGAGGACGCGCCCGTGTGCAGCAGATACGCGCTCGCCCCCGCGTCCTTGAGCCGCCTGGAGGACTCCAAGGTCTTGGTCGTGTACTCGGACTGGACGCCCTCCTCGCCCGGCCGCTCCACGAACCGGGTGTCCCCGATCACCACCGCGTGGTCGATCAGGTGGTGCCAGCGCATGTGCGCCTCGATGTGGTCGTCCGAGAGGAGCATGTCGGAGTCGAGCCAGTGGATCACGTCCCCGGTGGCCGCGAGCTGCCCCGTCTGCCTGGCGGCGCCGCGCCCCCATCCGTCGGCGACCCGTACGACCCGTGCGCCCGGCACGTCGAGCGGCGGCTCGCTCCCGTCGTCCGCGACCACCACTTCCATCAGTTCGGCCGGGTACGTCTGCCGCGCGAGCGCCGCGACCGTCCGCCCCAGCGCCTCCGCGCAGTTGTAGGCCGGGATGACCACCGAGACCCGCAGCGAGGGCTCCCACGCCCCCACCGCTGGCGGCCGCAGCACCCCGTAGTCGTTGTGCCTGACCCGCGTCATACGGAGTCCCTGGCCAGCGCGCGAACCTCGTCGCGCAGCTCCTCCACCTCTCGCGCCCGGGCCATGGCGTTCACCCGGTCCTCCCCGAGCGAGGCCAGGATCGCGCCCAGGTCGTCGGCCCGCCGCGCGGCCGAGTCCTCGACGGCCTGCACCAGGAGGTCCAGCCTGGTCTCGATCTTCTTCAGCGCGGTGGTGGTCCGTGCCAGCTCCGCCTCGTACTTCTTGATCCGCAGGTCGATCCGGTGCGCCTTGCCGTCGAGGCGGCGCACGGTGAGCGTGAGGAACGCGAGAGCCGCCAGCGCGACCAGGAAGGCCACCGTGGCCGCGGCCGCCCCGAGGGTGATCAGGTCGGCGATGACGAGCAGGGCGAGCACGCCGACGGCCAGAGCGGCAAGGATTGCGGCGGTCGCCGCCAGTCGGCGGGGCGAGAGCATCCGCGCATACCTTTCGTAGTTCAACGCTTGACGGACATCAGAGGCGTCACGGACAAGACGGGATTATTGACACCTTAATAAACACCGATCCCTACCGTGCCACAGGTTCCTGGAGGAAAACTGAGAATGATCTCCGCTTCACCTGCGGCGCAGGGGTTGCCGAATGCGTCGGACGGGTCTACTTGTCAGTAAAACCGGCGTAAGGTAGGCGCCGACCGAGTCTCAGGGAGGCTTATGTCCATCACCCCTTGCGGCTTCGCGCGCACGCCGGAGAAGGGGCTGGCCCGCCTGCACTGGTCAGACGGCGGCTGGGCGGTCGAGGGACAGCCACCCGACGTGCCGGCGCTGCGCCCGCTCCGGGGCCTGGAGATCGAGTGGCCCGCCGCCGAGGTGCCCCTGGACGGCCTGCTGTGCCTGGCCGCGGCCGGGGTCCCGCTGACCGCCGACCGGGCCGCGCCCTGGGTGCCCGCCGACCTCGCCGCACTGCTCACCGACCGCGACTGGCTCGCTCACGCGGCCGACGGCAGCCCGCGTTCGCCGGCCGACCTGCGCAGGGAGGAGCACAGCGTACGCCTGCGCCGCCTCGCGCACCCCGTCGCCAAGCCCAAGATCAGCATTGTCATGTCAAGCAAGCGGTCAGGGATGGTGGGGGCGGCGCTGGCCCAGATGGAGGCGCAGCGGGACGTCGAGGTCGAGGTGCTGCTCGGGCTGCACGGGGTGGGGTTCGAGGAGGTACGCGAGCCGGTCGAGTCCTGCTCGTTGCCCGTGAAACGGTTCGAGGCGCCGGAGTCCGTGCCGTTCGGCGAGGTGCTCAACCGGACGGCGGCCCTCGCGAGCGGCGACTACCTGGCCAAATGGGATGACGACGACTGGTACGGGCCCCGCCACCTGGGCGATCTGTTCATGGCGCTGTCGTACTCGGGGGCCGACGTGGTGGGGACGACGGCGGAGTTCTTCTATCTGGAGCCGTTACGGGCGACGGTTCGGCGTACGACGTTCGCCAGCGGAGCGGCGTATCCGAGCGAGGTTTGGGCCGATCACGTGGCGGGTGGGACGATCCTGGTGTCAAGAGAGAAATTTCAGGAAATAGGCGGATTTCCCGGGTTGCCGCGAGCTGTCGATCTTGAATTCCTGAAAGCGGCGCAAAAGGCCGGTGCGCGCGTCTACCGCACCCACGGACTCGGCTATGTCCTGCGCAGAGGGCTCAGCGACGAGCACACCTGGCAGCTGCCGCTGGCCCACTTCCTCAAGGTGGCCGTCAACCAGTGGCGAGGTTTCCGCCCCAGCCTGCTGATGGAAGCCGCATGACGACGAGTGTCGCCGGGTCAGCGAGGGTACGCGGCAACGATTACCGGATCCTCGAGCCTCTCCTCGGCGACTTCACCCCGGAGCTCAAGGTCAGCGTCGTCATCCCGGCCTACGGCGGGCAGGACAAGCTCGACCTGGCGCTGGCCGCGCTCGCCGGGCAGACGTACCCGGCGGAGCTGACCGAGGTCATCGTCGTCGACAACGCCAGCGCGCCCCCGCTGCGCCTGCCCGCCGTCCGTCCCAGAGACACGCGTCTGATCGTCTGCGCGGAGCCGGGGCGCGCGAGCGCCCGCAACGCCGGTCTGGCCCAGGCGACGGGCGACGTGATCCACTGGCTCGACTCCGACGTGCTGCTCACCCCGGGCGCGATCGAGGCCCACATGCGCTGGCACCACGCCGCCCCCTATCTCGTCGTGACCGGCTACCTCCGGTTCACCGACGCGGAGCTGCCCGCCGAGCTCCCGGCCGATCTGGAAGAGCACTTCGAGCCGGCCGAGCCGCACACCTGGATCGTCGACCTGGTCGAACGCACCGACGGCCTCACCGACAACCCTCAACGCCCGTTCAGCCTGCACGTCGGGGGCGCGACCTCCGTCAACGCCGGGCTCGTCGAGGCGGCGGGCCTGATGGACGACGAGCTGATCCTGGGCCAGGACACCGAGATGGGCTACCGGCTCAGCCAGGCGGGCGCGGTCTTCGTGCCGGAGCCGGCGGCCCGCGCGTACCACCTCGGGCCCACGATGCGGATGCGCGACAAGCAGCCGATCGACCGGGTGAGCCACGCGTTCGTGGCCGATCGCATCCCGTCGTACCGCTGGCTGCGCGGGCATCCCGGGCGGCAGTGGAAGGTCCCGTACGCCACCGTGGCGGTGGACGGCACGGCGGGCTACGAATCGGTACGGGCCACGGTGGACGCGCTGCTCGCCTGCACCGTGCCCGACCTGTCCGTGCTCCTCGTCGGCCCCTGGGACACCCTCGAGCACGACCACCGCGCGCCGCTGAAGGACCCCGATCTCGACCTGGTGCTGGTCCACGGCCATTACCGGTACGAGGGAAGGGTGATCCTGTCGGTCACGGAGTCGGCCGACCCGGCCGTGCCCTTCGTCCTGCGCCTGCCGCCCGGCTGGATCCCCGGCGAGGACTCGCTCGCCCGCCTGCTCGACCTGGCCCGCGACGAGGGCCTGGGCCTGGTGAACGTGCTGCTCCACGAGTCGTCCCAGGGCGTCGTCGCGGCCCGCCTGGAACGCGCGTCCGCCTTCGCCAGGGCCCGCCTCGTGGCGGCTCCCGGGGAGAACCTCGACGACGTGGTGGACACGGTGGCGGGCGTCTCCTGGGTGGAGGGCGGGACGTACGGGTTCACCACCGAGGCCGCGCCCCTGCTCGGGCGGCGGGGGGCGTACCGGGCCCGGCTGGAGGCCCAGGCCGAGGCGGCCCGGCTGGCCAAGGAGACCGAGCGGCTGCGGGCGCAGGTGGCCAAGTGGAGGGATGAGGCGCAGCGCTGGCGCAAGTCGGCGGTGGAGCTGCGGCGCGAGGTCGGCACGTTACGCCGCCGGCTGGCCACCGCCGGCCGTGCCCCGCAGAGCCTCCGTGTCGTGGTGTCGACGACGATGAAACGCGCCCTGCGCAAACGCCTCCGCGGCTGAGCGCCTGTAACACGCCGCCTGTGCTGCGCCGCCTGTGCTGCCTGCCTGTGTCGCGCCCTTTGCGCATGTGAGCGGTGCCGCGCCTTCGACGCCACACGTGCGTCTTTGGCGCGCGTTTGTGCGGTGGTGCGCGGCTGGTCAGTTGGGGCGGAGGGCGGACTTCAGGCGGCGCAGCAGCGTCTTCTCCGTGGGCGCCACGGACACCGTCACCGGCGCGGGCACGGGCGCCGGGATGGTCACCGGTTCGGGTTGCTTGGGGGCGGGCCAGAAACGGTCCGGATGCTCGTGGCGTACCCCGTGGGTGGTGGCGATGACGTCGTCCAGGTCCGCTCCGGGGTCGGTGAGGAGGACGGCGCGGCCGAGGGCCGAGGTCCGCTCCAGGCGGGCCGTGCGGCCGTCGGGCAGGTCGACGACCAGGACGCCCGTGAGGTCCTTCTGCACCGACTCGATCATGCGCTCCAGCGTCACCCGGTGCAGCGGCACGTCCACAGGCCCGCGGTAGCGGAACGGCGTGGGAGCGGGCGTCGGGGCGGCCTCGTCGATCAGGCGGATGCGTTCGTCGTGCGCGAACAGGTCGCGCATCAGCCGCATCTCGAAACACGGATCAGACAGGACGGAACGGCGCGAGGAGCTCAGCCGCGACCACGGCGCCACCAGCGTCACCACCACGTCCTGCAGCTTGCCGTCCAGCGCCGCCGCCACCGCCTGCCGCACCACCGACTCCGAGGTGTCTGTGACGTCGAGCACGATCTCCACGTACGGCACCAGCCACCGCCGCCCCTGGTCCTTGCGCAGGTCCCTGCGGAGTGGGATCCGGTGCGCCAGGTACGGCTCCACGGCCCGCACGGCGCGTTCCCTGTCGCGGTGCTGCGCGGGCAGCCCCAGGTGTACGGCCTGCGCGTCCATGTCAGGAACGAACACCACGCCGTGCATGGCCAGCCGGTAGGAGAACTCGGTGTCCTCCCCGCGCGCCACGGTCGGGTCAAGACCGCCCACGGCGTGGAAGATCTCCCGGGGAAGGGCGAAGGTCGGCCCTGTGCATACGTGATACGGATTGCGGCTCTTGCGCAGCCCGTCGGTCTTGGCGATCGTCGCCTCGGTGGAGCTCGACACGGCCCCGGCCAGGTCGAACAGCTCTCCCAGGCGCCCCGCCTGGAAGACCTGGCGCGGCGTGACCTGCGGCGGCTCCACGAACTTCTTCATCCCGATGGTGACCAGGTAGTCCGTCACGTGGTGCCAACGGGCCAGCGCCTCGATGTGCTCGCGGCAGGGCACCATGTCGGCGTCGAGCCGCTGGATGATCTCCCCGTCGGCGGCCTTGGCGCCGGTGTTGACGGCGTTGGAGATGCCCCAGCCGTCACGCACCCGTACGATGCGGGTGTTGACCGGGCGGATCTCGGGCAGCCGGACGGGAGGCTCGCTGCCGTCGTCGACGACCAGGACCTCCATGAGATGGTCCGGGTACGTCTGCGCCGCCAGCGCCGCCAGCGACAGGTCGAGCTTGTCCTGCCCGCCGTGAGCCGGTATCACCACGCTCACGGAAAGGGCGGGTGACCAGGCGCCGAGCTCCGGCGCCGCTATTGGTGAATAGTCGTTCTGCCTCAAAGCAGGACGCGCGTCCATGGTGGTGACCCCCTGCCGAGACCTTATCGGGAGATGCTGAGAATTTCCTGAATAGTGCGCCTGTCCAATGGATGTGTCCGGCCGGTGGACACGGCTCCGCGCCGGTCTCCCGCACCCCGTACACTCTGTGCCGAACACCGCAGGTAGGGAGCCATCATGAGCAGGTCGTGGCGAGGCCTCATCGAGGAATACCGCGAGCGTCTTCCCGTCAGTTCCAAGACGCCCGTAATCACGCTGCTCGAAGGCGGGACTCCGCTGGTGCCGGCGCACCGCGTGTCCGCTCTTACGGGGTGCGACGTCTACCTCAAGGTCGAGGGCGCCAACCCGACGGGCAGCTTCAAGGACCGCGGCATGACCATGGCCATCAGCAAGGCGGTCGAGGAGGGGGCCAAGGCGGTCATCTGCGCCTCCACGGGCAACACCTCGGCCTCCGCGGCGGCCTACGCCGTTCGCGCCGGGCTGACCTGCGCCGTGCTGGTGCCGCGGGGGAAGATCGCCATGGGCAAGCTCGCCCAGGCGCTCGTGCACGGGGCCACGCTGCTGCAGGTCGAGGGGTCGTTCGACGACTGCCTGGAGATGACCCGCAAGCTGTCGTCCAGCTATCCGATCGCGCTGGTCAACTCGGTCAACCCGTTCCGGCTCCAAGGGCAGAAGACGGCCGCGTTCGAGATCGTCGACACGCTGGGTGACGCACCGGACATCCACTGCATCCCGGTGGGCAACGCGGGCAACATCTCGGCGTACTGGATGGGCTATCAGGAATACGCGGCCGACGGGGTGTCGACCAAGCGGCCGCGCATGTTCGGCTTCCAGGCCAGCGGCTCGGCGCCCATCGTGGAGGGGGCGCCCGTCGCCCATCCGCACACGATCGCCACCGCCATCCGCATCGGCAATCCGGCCTCCTGGTCGCTGGCCACCGAGGCCCGCGACGAGTCGGGCGGCGTCATCCAGGCGGTGACCGACCGGCAGATCGCGGCGGCGTACAAGCTGCTGGCGCAGGAAGAGGGCGTCTTCGTCGAGCTGGCCTCCGCCGCCAGCGTCGCCGGGCTCCTGCAGGCCCACGCGCAGGGGCTCGTCGACCCGGGTCAGCGCATCGTCTGCACGGTCACCGGCAACGGGCTGAAGGACCCCGACTGGGCGATCTCGGGCGCGCCCGCGCCCGTCGTCATCCCCATCGACGTCCACGCCGCCGCGGCGGCGCTCAACCTCGCCTGACGGCGAGCACGGGGAGGCAGAGTTGAGGACGGTTCAGATTCGCGTGCCCGCGACCTCGGCGAACCTGGGGCCCGGGTTCGACGCGCTCGGGCTGGCACTGAGCCTGTACGACGACGTCGAGGCCACGCTCACCGACGAGCCGGGGACCCGCGTGGTCGTCGAGGGCGAGGGCGCCGGGGAGGTCGATCTCGGGGAGGGGCACCTGGTCGTCAAGGCCATGCGGGCGGCGTTCGACCGCATGGGGGCCGCCCAGCCCGACGGGATCCGTCTGCGCTGCCATAACAGGATCCCGCACGCGCGCGGACTGGGATCCTCCTCGGCGGCCGTCTGCGCGGGCATCCTGGCCGCCCGCGCTTTGGCTAAGGGCGAACAACTTTCTGACGGCGAGGTTTTCGCGCTGGCCACCGAGATGGAGGGCCATCCCGACAACGTCGCCCCCTGCCTGGCCGGCGGGCTGACCGTGGCCTGGTCCGACCACACGGGGACGCCGCATATGGTGAAACTAATCCCCGACGAGCGCATCCGCCCGGTCGCCGTCGTTCCGTCGACGCGGCTGGCCACGGAGACCGCACGGGGACTGTTGCCGAAGGACGTGCCCCACAAGGACGCATCGTTCAACGCCGGCCGGGCCGCGCTGCTGATCGCAGCGCTGACCCAGCGGCCGGAGCCAGGGCTTCTGCTCGCGGCCACCGAAGATCGACTCCATCAGCACTATCGCGCGCCTGCCATGCAGGACACCGCGGATCTGGTAGAACGTCTCCGTGCTGTGGGCGTGCCCGCGATCGTTTCGGGAGCGGGTCCCACTGTTCTTGCGTTTTCGACATCGGATACGCAGGATTTGATCGCGCCAGAAGTGGGTAATGACTGGCACATCCAGCAAATGGACGTCGACCCGATTGGTGCGGACGTTCAGTTCCCCGAGACACGCTGATGCCTCTTTAGACCTTCAGGGAATAGCCGTGTGCGCTGGTGATGTTAGGCTGGTAGCCGCACCAGATGCCCCCTTGGTGGGTGCGTGCTTGTCAGCCACACATCGCTGCATCATGCTTCACGTCGCGAGGCGTGAGCAGCGCGGCTGTCTCCCCGGAATCCGTCACCTCCGGTTGGCCCACACCCGGTTGGCTCAGAACGAGGCGGCGACAACGGGGATCTGCGCGTTCGAGACACATCGACATCTGGTTGGCGACAGCAATCTGGGGGGTGTCAGCCACGCGCCACGGCCATGTGGCGGCTTGGACGAGCCCCTCCCCAAGAGTGGCGACCGTCCACAGCGACGGCCGATGATCGCAGAGTGCACCCCGACCCGGTCTGTCCCGCCGGATCGCAAGCACCTCCGGGACGCCCGGCAGAACGAAACCGGCGCCCGACCCCTGGGAAGGACCTTTTAGTTGAGCGACACCACCGAACTCCTCTCCGACGCATCAGGCGCAGAGCCGGCGTCCGGCGACACCCCCACCCGCGCACCGGCCAAGACCACACGTGCGCGTCGCTCCGGCACCGGCCTGTCCGCCAAGGTGCTGCCCGAGCTGCAGAAGATGGCAGCGGAGCTGGGCATCAGCGGGACCGGGCGCATGCGGAAGAGCCAGCTCATCGCGGCCATCCAGGAGAAGCAGGGTGGCGGTTCCGGCGAAGGCGCATCGGCCCCGGCGGCCGAGGCTCCTGCCGCGGCTGCCGCGGCGCCTGCCGCCGAGCGCCCCACCCGTGCGCGCAGGGAACGTTCCCGCGCCAAGACGGCCGAGGAGCCCACCCCGCAGCCCGCCGCGCAGCCGGCGGAGCCCGTGGCCTCGGCTCCTGAGCCCGTCGCCGCTGCCGCCCCGGCAGAGCCGGTCGTGGAGCAGCAGGCCCAGGTCGTGGAGAGCGGACAGAACGAGACGAGGGGCGAGCGCGGCGAGAGCCGTCGCGAGCGCCGCACCCGCGGCGAGCGCCGCGAGCGGGGCGACCGCTCCGGCAGCGACCGCTCCAGCAGTGACCGCGGCGACCGTAGCGACCGCGGCGACCGTAGCGACCGCGGCGACCGTAGTGACCGCGGCGACCGTGGCGACCGGGCTGACCGTAGTGACCGCGGTGAGGGCGGCCGTGCGGACAGCAGCCGCGACGGCGGGCGTGGCGAGCAGCGCGAGCGCGCCGCCGACTCGGGCGGCCGCGGTGACCAGCGGGGCGACCAGCGCGGTGACCAGCGCGGTGACCAGCGGGGCGGCGACGACGACGAGCGTGGTCGCGGCCGCAGGGGCCGTTTCAGGGAGCGCAACCGTGGCCGTGGCCGCGACCGCTTCGAGGGCAACGAGCCCGTCATCGGCGACGACGACGTGCTCATCCCGATCGCCGGCATCCTCGACATCCTCGACAACTACGCGTTCGTCAGGACCAGCGGCTACCTGCCGGGCAGCAACGACGTCTACGTCTCGCTCGCCCAGATCCGCCGCAACGGCCTGCGCAAGGGCGACGTCGTCACCGGCGCCGTCAGGCAGCCCCGCGACGGCGAGCGGCGCGAGAAGTTCAACGCCCTGGTCCGCCTCGACACCGTCAACGGCATGGACCCGGAGCAGGCCCGCAACCGGCCCGACTTCAACAAGCTGACGCCGCTCTACCCGCAGGAGCGCCTGCGCCTCGAGACCGAGCCGAACATCCTGACCACCAGGATCATCGACCTCGTCTCGCCGATCGGCAAGGGCCAGCGCGGCCTCATCGTCTCGCCGCCCAAGGCCGGTAAGACGATGGTGCTGCAGGCCATCGCCAACGCGATCACCCGCAACAACCCTGAGTGCCACCTGATGGTCGTGCTCGTGGACGAGCGGCCTGAAGAGGTCACCGACATGCAGCGGTCGGTCAAGGGTGAGGTCATCCACTCGACCTTCGACCGTCCCGCCGAGGACCACACCACGGTCGCCGAGCTCGCCATCGAGCGGGCCAAGCGCCTGGTGGAGCTGGGCCACGACGTGGTCGTCCTGCTCGACTCGATCACCCGCCTCGGCCGCGCCTACAACCTGGCGGCCCCGGCGTCCGGTCGCATCCTGTCGGGTGGTGTCGACTCCACGGCGCTCTACCCGCCCAAGCGGTTCTTCGGCGCCGCCCGCAACATCGAGAACGGCGGCTCGCTGACGATCCTCGCCACGGCCCTGGTCGAGACCGGGTCCAAGATGGACGAGGTCATCTTCGAGGAGTTCAAGGGCACCGGCAACGCGGAGCTCAAGCTCAACCGCTCCCTGGCCGACAAGCGGATCTTCCCCGCGGTGGACGTGGACGCGTCCGGCACCCGTAAGGAAGAGATCCTCATGGGCAAGGACGAGCTCCAGATCGTCTGGAAGCTGCGGCGGGTGCTGCACGCTCTGGACATGCAGCAGGCGCTCGAGCTGCTGCTGGAGAAGATGAAGGAGACCAAGTCCAACGCGGAGTTCCTCCTGCAGGTCCAGAAGACCACGGTGAGCAACGACCGCGACTAGCGGCTCCTGGTACTGAAGGGGCGGCAGGGATTTCTTCCTGCCGCCCCTTTTCCGTGCCGCACCGGGGCGGGGGTTAGCCCTACCTCGGCGACGGAAGCCACCCACATTCACTCCGGTCCTTCTCGCGTGCACTCTTGGGACATGCCATCAGTCGCGTTGAAGGAGCGGGTGCCGTTCGGTCCCAAGGGCCCCTTGGGCATCGTGGTCGACCCGATGACATGGCGGGCGGCGCCGTACCTGGGCCTCGCCGGGGTGCTCGGGTTCGGCTGGTTCGCCGTGCTGACCGTGACCGTGCCCGTCTCGCTCACGCTGACGGTCGTCTGGGTGGGCGTGCCGCTGATGATGGCGACAGTGCTCATGTGGCGGGGCGGTGCGATGCTGGAGCGGCGGCTGATGCGCGCGGCGTTCGGCGTCAAGATCGCCGACCCGTACCAGCCCAGGCCGGAACGCGGGGTCGGCGCGCACATCCGGTGGCTGCTGGCGGACGCGGCCACCTGGCAGGACCTCGGCTACCTGCTGATGCTGCTCCCGCTCGGCCTGGTCGAGACGGCCCTGTCCGTGGCCCTGTGGACGGCGTCGGGCATGCTGCTCGTCCAGCCCGTCCTGATGTCCCTGTGGGTGACGACGGGCTTCCAGAGCGAGCTGACCATCAACAGCTGGCCTGGCGCCTTCGTGGCCGCGGTGTTCGGGGCGCTGCTGTTCGTGGTGGCGGCGTACATGGTGCGGGGGATGGCCTGGCTGCACGGGACGCTGGCGACGGTGCTGCTCGGCGGCAGCCAGGAGGAGCGGCTGCGGGCGAGCAGGGCCAGGGGGATCGACGCGGCCGAGGCGGAGCGGCGCAGGATCGAGCGCGACCTGCACGACGGCGCGCAGCAGCGGCTGCTGTCGGTGGCGGTGGACCTGGGGCGGGCGCAGTCGAAGTTCGACAGCGAGCCCGAGGTGGCCAGGGAGCTCATCGCCCAGGCCCACGCCGGCACGAAGGCGGCCATCGCCGAGCTGCGCAATCTGGCCAGGGGCATCCATCCGGCCATCCTGAGCGACCGCGGCCTCGACGCGGCCCTTTCTGGGCTGGCCGCGCGGGCGCCCATCCACGTGGACGTCTCCGTCGAGCTGGGCGAACGGCCGCCCGCGGCCGTCGAGAGCATCGCGTACTTCATCGTGGCCGAGACGCTGGCCAACATGGCCAAGCACTCCGGCGCCACCGAGGCGTCGGTGACGGTGCTCAGGGACCACCGCGGCGTGGTCGTCGACGTGTGGGACAACGGCATCGGCGGGGCGCTCGTGTGCCCCGGTGGCGGCCTGTCCGGGCTGGCCGCCCTGGCGGCCACCATCGACGGCGTGCTCGTCCTGCACAGCCCTGTGGGCGGTCCCACGCTCGTGCGTGCGGAGCTGCCCTGCGAGTGGTAGGCGCGCACTTGCGGCCTGCAGTGGACAGCTGAACGCTGCCCACTGTAACTATGTGGCCATGCGCGTGGTCATCGCCGAGGACTCCGTACTGCTGCGCGAGGGGCTCGCGCGGCTGCTCGCCGACGGCGGCATCGAGACCGTCGCGGCTGTCTCGGACGGGTCGGCGCTCGTCTCCGCCGTCCTGGAGCACGAGCCCGACCTCGCGATCGTCGACGTACGCATGCCGCCCACCCACACCGACGAGGGCCTGCGGGCGGCGCTGCAGGTGCGCGCGGCCGTACCCGACTTCCCCATCCTCGTTCTCTCCCAGTACGTCGAGGAGCGGTACGCGGGAGACCTCATCGGCAGGGCCGTCGGCTACCTGCTGAAGGAGCGGGTCGCCGACGTGGCCGAGTTCCTGGAGGCGGTACGCCAGGTCGCCGCCGGCGGCACGGTCATCGACCCCGAGGTCGTCGTGCAGCTGCTGAGCCGCCAGCGCCGCGGAGCCCCGCTCGACTCGCTCTCGCCCCGCGAGCGCGAGGTGCTCGCCCTGATGGCCGAGGGCCGCTCCAACACCGCCATCGCCACCAGGCTGGTCGTCACGGAAGGCGCCGTGGAGAAGCACATCTCCGGCATTTTCGCCAAACTGGCCCTGGGGCCCGCGCCCGAGGATCACCGCCGCGTGCTGGCCGTCCTGACGTACCTGGGCCGCTGACGGGAATGCACGATGGCCTGGGATGGTTGGACGATCTGGCACACTGGTAGCTGACCATTTGCGGCTCCGGTTCACGCCGTGCGTGATGGCGACCCGGCGGCCGCACCCCGAAAGGACAGCGATGAAGCGCGACATTCACCCTGACTACAACGTGACGCAGGTCTCCTGCTCCTGCGGTAACACGTTCACCACCCGTAGCACCGCGAAGAACGGCGTCATCCACGCCGACGTCTGCTCTGCCTGCCACCCGTTCTACACCGGCAAGCAGAAGATCCTCGACACCGGCGGCCGGGTGGCGCGCTTCGAGAAGCGCTTCGGCAAGAAGGCCACGGGCAAGTAGCTTCACCGACGCCGGCCCGGACGCACTTCCGTGCGCCGGGTCGGCGTTGTTGGTGTGGAACGGCCCAACCAGACGTAAGGACCCACGGTGAACCTCGACGAGTTGCTCAAGGAGTATTCCGAGCTGGAGGTGCAGCTCGCCGACCCCGCCGTGCACGCCGACCAGAACAAGGCCCGCACCCTGGGCAGGCGCTACTCGCAGCTCACGCCGGTCATCGGCACCTACCGCGAGCTCGAGTCGGCCCGCGAGGACCTGAGCGCCGCCAAGGAGCTGGCCGGTGAGGACGAGGCGTTCGCGGCCGAGGCCGCCGAGATCGAGGAGCGCATCCCCCAGCTGGAGGAGAGGCTCAGGCACCTGCTGATCCCGCGCGATCCCAACGATGACAAGGACATCATCATGGAGATCAAGGCGGGCGAGGGCGGCGAGGAGTCCGCGCTGTTCGCGGGCGACCTGCTGCGGATGTACCTGAGATACGCCGAGCGCCTCGGCTGGAAGACCGAGGTCATCGACAGCCAGCCCTCCGACCTGGGCGGTTACAAGGACGTCACGGTCGGCATCAGGGCCAAGGGCGACGAGGGCGTGTGGTCCAGGCTCAAGTACGAGGGCGGCGTCCACCGCGTGCAGCGGGTGCCCGTCACCGAGTCGCAGGGCCGCATCCACACCAGCGCCGCGGGCGTGCTCGTCTACCCGGAGGCGGAGGAGGTCGACGTCCAGATCGACCCCAACGACCTGCGCATCGACGTCTACCGTTCCAGCGGCCCCGGCGGCCAGAGCGTCAACACCACCGACTCGGCGGTCCGCATCACCCACCTGCCCACCGGCGTGGTCGTCTCGTGCCAGAACGAGAAGAGCCAGCTCCAGAACAAGGAGTCGGCCCTGCGCATCCTGCGCGCCCGCCTGCTGGCCATGGCGCAGGAGCAGGCCGATGCGGCCGCGCAGGCCGAGCGCAAGTCGCAGGTCCGCACGGTCGACCGCTCCGAGCGCGTCCGTACCTACAACTTCCCGGAAAACCGCATCTCCGACCACCGGGTCGGCTTCAAGGCGTATAACCTCGACCAGGTTCTCGACGGCGAGCTCAACGCCGTCACCCAGGCCCTCATCGACGCCGAGATGGCGGAGAAGCTCGCACAACACTCATGACATTTCTGCTGGACGAGATCGCCCTCGCCACCGCTCGGCTGGCCGAGGCAGGTGTTCCCTCACCGCGCACCGACGCTGAGGAGATCGCGGCGTTCGTCCACGGCGTGCGCAGGAGCGAGCTCCACACGGTCAAGGACGCCGATTTCGACGCGCTGTTCTGGGAGGGCGTGGCCAGGCGGGAGGCCCGCGAGCCACTGCAGCACATCACCGGCCACGCCTACTTCCGCTATCTGGAGCTCGCGGTCGGGCCCGGCGTGTTCGTGCCGCGGCCCGAGACCGAGGTGGTGGCCGGCTGGGCCATCGAGACGCTGCGCGAGATGGACGTGACCGCCCCGCTCGTGGTCGACCTCGGCACCGGCTCCGGCGCGATTGCGCTCTCGATCGCCCAGGAGGTGGCGCTGGCCGAGGTCCACGCCGTGGAGGTCGACCCGGGGGCGTACACCTGGGCCAAGCGCAACATCTCCGAGCACGGCCAGGGCCGCACCCACCTGCACCCCGAGGACCTCGCCGAGGCGCTGCCCGAGCTCAACGGCAAGGTCGACCTGGTCATCTCCAACCCGCCCTACATCCCGCCCGGAGCGATCCCGCGCGACCCCGAGGTGCGCGACTACGACCCCTCCAGGGCGCTGTACGGCTCCGGCGACGACGGGCTCGGCGAGGTGCGCGCGGTCGAGCGCACGGCCCGCCGGCTGCTGCGGCCGGGCGGCTGGGTGGCCGTCGAGCACGCCGACGAGCAGGGCAGGGCGGTCTACCTGACGTTCCCCGAGGACCACGGCTGGCGTGACGTGCGCCTTCGGCAGGACCTCACCAGAAGAGACCGCTTCGTCACGGCCCGGCTGGGCCAGGACTAGGATCTATGCGAGCGGGAGCGAGGCGATAAGAACGTGTCCAGACGTTTTGACTGCTCCGACCTGGAGCAACGTACTGTTGGCCTGATGGAGGCCGCATCGGCCGTGCGCCGTGGCGACCTTGTGGTGCTGCCGACCGACACCGTCTACGGCATCGGCGCCGACGCCTTCACGCCGTCGGCGGTCACCGCGCTGCTCGACGCCAAGGGCCGGGGCCGCGAGATGCCGCCGCCCGTGCTCGTGGGCACCGTCAGAGCCGCCACAGCGCTCATAGACGACCTCGGGCCGTACGGGCAGGACTTGATAGACGCCTTCTGGCCCGGGCCGCTCACGCTCATCTGCAAGGCCAACAGGGCCCTCTCCTGGGACCTGGGGGAGACCAAGGGCACGGTGGCCGTACGCATGCCGCTCCACCCGGTGGCGCTCGACCTGCTCAAGGAGACCGGCCCCATGGCCGTCTCCAGCGCCAACCGCTCCGGCGCCCCCGCCGCCACCACGGCGGACGAGGCGGAGGAGCAGCTCGGGGATTCGGTCGACGTCTACCTCGACGGCGGCAAGACCACCGACAACACGCCCTCCACCATCCTCGACCTCACCACGGCCGTGCCCAGGCTGCTGCGTCGCGGGGCGATCCCGGTGGAGAAGCTGCGCGGCATCATCGGGTACGTCGCCACCGAGGACTGACGTATACCGTCTGCTTATCCCGGCTGCGATCGCGCTCCGGCCGACATTACGGTGAGCCCCGGAGCGGCGATTACGTCCGGGAGTGGCCCATGGGCAAGTTCGACGGCATGGATCCCAAGCTGGTCCGCGACCTGCTGGCCGAGGTGAAACACGCGGCCACGCAGCTGCGCGCGGCCGAGGACCGGGTCAGGCTCGCCATGCACCGGGCCGGGCTGTCCGCCGTGACCACCCACCGTCCCGTCCAGGTCGCGGAGGCGGCCGACACGATGGTCAAGGACGTCAACGTCCGGCTCGGGGCGCTGGAGAAACGGGTCGACCAGCCGCGGGGCGACGAGCCCAAGGACGTGCGCGGGGACCAGAACAAGTACGACAATCCGCGGTCCGACGGGACTCCGCCGAAGAACGACGACACCAAGACGGGCGAGGAGACCAGGACCGGGGACGGCCCCAAGCCAGATGCTGACGGGAAGACGGGCGATCAGCCCAAAGCAGATGCTGATGGCAAGACGGGTGACCAGCCCAAGGCGGACGCTGACGGGAAGACGGGCGATCAGCCCAAAGCTGACGCTGACGGCAAGACGGGCGACCAGCCCAAAGCTGACGCTGACGGCAAGACCGGCGATCAGCCCAAAGCTGACGCTGACGGCAAGACCGGCGACCAGCCCAAAGCTGACGCCGACGGCAAGACGGATGCCGATGGTGACGGGAAGGCGTGCGACGGCGCCAAGGACACAGGGACCGGCCAGGACACCGGGACCGACCAGGACACCGGGACCGACCGCAGGACCGGTGACCAGTCCGTCGACCTGCCCGCTGACCAGCCTAAGGACGACGACCTGGACAGCCGGCGCGACCGCGGCGCCGAGGCCGACGGCGGCGCGGCCGGCACCGAGGCCAAGGACCACCAGGACGTGACCAAGCCGCAGATCGTGGAGGTCGACGGCGTCAAGGTCCTGCAGATCCCCATCGACCCGCCCACGGCCGAGCAACTGGAGGACCTGCTCAAGGACACCGACAAGGTGCAACCGGCGGACATGCCGCACCTCCCCGCCGACACCGCGACCACCCACGCCGCCGACGTCAACGCCTGGGCGAACGACGGCAGCGACGTGGTCTCCGCCGACACCGACCCGCCCGGCCCGGACGCGCTGAAGACGGTGGTGGGCCACCACCGCGAGATCCCACCGCTGGACATGCCGGGCCTGTCGGAGACGTCCGGCCACGACACCACACCGACGGACGGCACGGCCCCCACCGCCGGCACGAACGACGACGCCTGCGCCTCCAACGGCGACACCACCCCGGGAAGCACCACACCCGACAGCCCCTCGAGCGACGGGGCCGGCCAGAAGGACGGCCAGACGACGGGAGGCCGAGGGGCGCCCGTCTCCGTCCCGCCGACCAACCCCTCGATCCAGATGCAGATCGCGTACGGGCCGGACACCGCGGCATCGAACGTCGCCGCCTGGGCGAACGACGGCAGCGACGTCGTCTCCGCGGACGTCACACCGCCCGGCCTGGACGCGCTGGGGACGGTCGTGGAGCACCACCGCGACATCCAGCCCCTCGACATGCCCTCGGTCGAGGTCCCGCCGGGCGAGTACGGCAGGGGCGAGTGGGCCCCCAGGGACATCCGGCCGGACGGCCCGCAGGGCGAGATCGACCCGGGCACGCCGGAAAGGAGCGCGTGATGTACGTCGACCCCCCGGCGCCCAAGCCAAGGGACCCCAACGAGACCCCGCCGGTCAGCGCCTCAGGAGCCCTGGACGACCCGCAGAGGGCCTGGGAGTTCAACCCCGACTACCAGCGCCTGGTCGTGGCGTGGAACACCGTCCTGCCCCAGCTGGAGGCACTCAGAACGGCGCTTGACAAGGCGTACGGCCTGGCCAAGAGCCCTCAGACGTGGGACGCCCCCGTGGGGGAGCGCTATGTCCAGGACATCCGCGAGTGGCGCAACAGGCTCGCCGTCTACCGCCACAACGTGCTGACGACCATCAGCGACGAGGCGGCCGACACCCCCAGATGGATCCCGACCACGGCCAACGCGCCCCATGCGTTCCAGTAGCGCACACCAGGCGCGCGCCACCCCCTGAGGCTGGGTGAAACGGACATCAGGTCGTACAGTGGGGAAATGGGTGGAGAACCCTACTACGGCCCCGACTTCGGGCTCCTGCGGAAGCAGGACCCGGAGCTCGCACAGGTGCTGCTCGACGAGCTGGACCGGCAGCGGGGCAACCTCCAGCTGGTCGCGAGCGAGAACTTCACCTCGCCCGCCGTCCTGGCCGCGATGGGCTCGACCCTCACCAACAAGTACGCCGAGGGTTACCCGGGCAGGCGCTACTACGGCGGCTGCGAGGTCGTGGACCGGGCCGAGCGGCTGGCGGTGCAGCGGGCGCGCGAGCTGTTCGGGGCCGAGCACGCCAACGTCCAGCCGCACTCCGGCGCCTCGGCGAACCTCGCCGCCTATGCCGCACTGCTGCAGCCCGGCGACACGATGCTGGCCATGGCCCTGTCGCACGGCGGCCATTTCACCCACGGCTCCAAGGTGAACTTCTCGGGAAGATGGTTCAACGTCGTGTCGTACGGGGTGCGACGCGACACCGAGCTCATCGACTACGACGAAGTCAGGGACCTGGCCCTGCGGCACCAGCCCAAGCTCATCGTGTGCGGCGCCACGTCGTACCCGAGACTGATCGACTTCACGGTCTTCCGCTGCATCGCGGACGAGGTGGGGGCCTGGCTGCTGGCCGACGTCGCGCACACGATCGGGCTGATGGCGGGCGGCGCGATCCCGTCGGCGGTGCCGCACGCGGACGTCGTGACGCTCACCACCCACAAGGCGCTGCGCGGGCCGCGCGGCGGGGCCATCCTGTGCACGGAGGAGCTGGCCCCGAAGATCGACCGGGCGGTGTACCCGTTCATCCAGGGCGGGCCGCTGATGCACGTGGTGGCGGCCAAGGCGGTGGCGTTCGCGGAGGCGATGCGGCCGGAGTTCGCCGACTACGCCAGACGCGTGGTCGTGAACGCGCGGGCGCTGGCGGAAGCGCTGGCGGGGGAGGGGATGCGGGCCGTGTCCGGCGGCACGGACACCCATCTGGCCCTGATCGACCTGCGTGACCTGGACGTGTCCGGCGCCGAGGCCGAGCGCAGGTGCGCCCGCGCGGGGATCACGCTCAACCGGAACGTGATCCCGTACGATCCCGAGCCGCCGGCCGTCACGTCGGGGATCCGGGTCGGCACGCCGTGCGTGACCACCCAGGGCATGGGCTCCGAGGAGCTGAAGGAGGTGGGCACCCTGGTGACCAGGGCAGTGCGCCAGCCCGGCACAGCCGAGGAGATTCGGGAAAGAGTCTCGGCGCTTCTGGCCATCCATCAGCCATATCTCAGCGAATATTAAGCGGGTCTGTGTCGTTTTCCGGCCTCAGCAGGCCGGAGGATCCGGGAAACTAGGTTCGTGCGCGAATACCTGTTCATGGCGCTCATATCGGCGGCGGTCACGTACCTGCTGGTTCCGCTGGTGCGCCGCTTTGCCATCCGCATCGGCGCCATGCCGGAGATTCGCGATCGTGACGTGCACACCACGCCGACGCCCAGATTGGGCGGCCTGGCCATGTACGGCGGGCTGGTCGTGGGGTTGCTGCTGGCCGGCCAGCTCACCCATTCGAGCGAGGCGCTGGCGGGCACCGGCGCCCAACCCGTGGCCGCCCTGATCATCGCGGGCGGGCTCATCACGTTCACCGGCTTCCTCGACGACTGGTGGGGCATGGACGCCTTCATCAAGCTCGCCGGGCAGGTCGCGGCGGCCGGGGTGCTGGTCTTCTTCAATATGCGGCTGACCTCCATCCCGCTGCCCGAGGCATGGGGCGGCCCGACCAGCGTCGACTACACGCTCAGCACGGTCATCACCATCCTGGTCGTGGTGGTGACGATCAACGCGGTCAACTTCGTCGACGGGCTCGACGGGCTGGCGGCCGGGATCGTGTGCATCGCGGCCATGGCCACGTGGGTCTATTCGATCATCATCTCGCAGAAGATCTCCGGGAGTAACATCACCGCCACGGCGGCCATCGTCGCCGTCCTCATCGGCACGTGCCTGGGCTTCCTCCCGCACAACTTCCATCCCGCGAAGATCTTCATGGGTGACACCGGGGCCATGCTGATCGGACTGGTGCTCGCCTCCTCGATCGTCACCGTGACGCCGGTCGACACCACGGCGATCTCGGACATGAACGAGTTCCCGGTGGTGGTCCCGCTGCTGATCCCGGCGGCCGTCCTGGTGCTGCCGCTCATCGACCTGATAACCGCGGTCGTACGGCGCACGTCACAGGGCCTGTCTCCCTTCGCGCCCGACCGCGGTCACCTGCACCACCGGCTGATGGACATCGGCCACTCGCACCGGCGTTCCGTGCTGATCATGTACGCGTGGACGTTCCTGTTCTCGTTCCTCGTCGTGGGCCTGTCCTGGGTCGGCGTGCCCGTCCTGATCTTCCCCGCGGTCATCGTCCTCGCGATCGCCGTGCTGATCCTGATGGCGATGCCGCGCTGGCGGGGCAGGGGCGGTGCGCACGCCGCGACGCCCGACGATCCCGACGACGACGGCGGTCCGCCCACCGGCCCGATGCCGCCGATCCTGCCGATCCTGCCGCAGGATCCCCAGGTCAAGCGGCAGACGCCGCCCTCCGGCGGCCCCTCGCAGGAGCGCGCAAGCGCCGAGGGAAAACCGGTCATTCCGGCCTTTCCGAGCCGTTCTTGATCGCGAACTAGAAACGGCAGGTAAAAGCGGTCTTCCGTGAGCTTGTGATATCTTTCACGAGCAGGGACTCCAGATGCACCGGCTCTGGAGGTAGCAAACGCTCGCTTGACAATTTGCTGATGGAGCATCAATGCAGGCCAACGACGTGCGCGTACTCAAGAGCGCCGCGATTCCGACCTCGCTGGTCGGGGTGGTCGCCGTGGCCGTCTCGCTCCTGACGAGTGGCGGCAAGGGAGCGCTGGGCGCGGCCATCGGAGCTCTGCTCGTCGGGGTTTTCTTCAGCATCAGCGTGGTAGCGGTGTCCTATGCCGCACGGGTTTCCCCCCAGATGATGGCGATCGCGGCGATGGTCAGCTATCTCGTCAAGGTGATCGCCATCATGGCCGTGCTGGTCTCCTTCCGCGACACCACGGCCTGGAACACCCAGACTTTCGCCTGGTCGGTCGTGGTCTGCACGCTCGTCTGGACGGGCTTCGAAGTGCGCGCGTTCATGAAGACCAAGATGCTCTACGTCGACCCCGAAGCCAGGGTCCCCGGGAAGGGCGACTCATGAAAGCAGGTAAAGGGACGGGGTCCGATATGACTAGTCCTCTACTTGCCTGCTATTGTCAAGGCCGCGATGAGCGCACAGAAACGCCGACCCGAAGAAGACGGTCGCGACTTCGCCGACGCCATGTGGTCAGTCCCCAGCTATCTGCTTGCAGGGATGGCCTTCTACGGCGGCCTCGGGTGGTTGCTGGACCGGTGGTTGGGCCTGTCCGCGCTCTTCCCCATAGGCGTCGTTCTTGGGGTTGTGCTCTCCGGCTATCTGGTCTACCGGAAGTTCGGTCGCTAGCCCGACACAGCGATCACTTCGCTGAGGAAACTCTTGTGATCCACTACCACGTTGAAGGGAACGCCGCGTGAGTACGCTGACGCTCCTCGCTCCGCCATCCGACCAGTTCGGGGCACCGACTCCGGAAGAGCTGTTCAATCTTCCCCCCATCATTCCGGGGGTGGACTGGTTCACCAAGCCGGTTCTTCTCGCGATCCTGTCCGTGATCGTCGTGGTCGGCTTCCTCTGGGCGGCCTTCGCCAACCCCAAGGTTGTGCCGAGGGGCGTCCAGAACGTCGCCGAATACGGCTACATGTTCGTCCGCGACCAGGTCGCCCGGCCCTTCCTGGGCAAGGACGCCGACCGGTGGATGGGCCTGCTGGTGACGCTCTTCTTCACGGTCCTCCTCTGGAACATCATGGGTGTCATCCCGATACTCCAGTTCCCGGTGGCCTCGCACATCGCCTTCCCGGCCGTGCTCGCGCTCTCGATCTACGTGCTCAAGGTCTACCTGGGCATGAAGCACCAGGGAGCGCTCGGCTACTTCAAGAACATGATGTTCCCCCCTGGGCTGCCGAAGCCGATCTACGTGCTGCTGTCGCCGATCGAGTTCCTGTCGAACCTGATCATCGCGCCGTTCACGCACGCGGTCCGACTCTTCGCCAACATGTTCGCCGGCCACATGCTGCTGGCCTTCTTCAGCATGGTCGGCTTCTGGTTCCTCTTCGAGAAGCTGACGCCGCTCGGCGCCGGGGTGGGCGTGATCGGCGTGGTCATGACCATCATCCTCACGGGCTTCGAGATGTTCATCCAGTTCCTGCAAGCGTTCCTGTTCGCGATGCTGGCCGCCATGTACATCGGCGGCTCGCTGCACCCAGAGCACTGAGAACCCACATACCGGAATATCCATGACCGGTGAGGACTCCGCTTCACCGGCCGTCCAGTAAAGGAATAACAGTAATGAGCGTTCTCGCTGAGGTCTCCGGCAACGTCACCGCCATCGGTTACGGTCTCGCCGCCATCGGCCCCGGCATCGGCGTCGGCATCATCTTCGGCCAGGGCGTGCAGGCCATCGCCCGCCAGCCGGAGGCGTACGGCCTGATCCGCCAGAACATGCTCCTGGGCTTCGTTCTCACCGAGGCCCTCGCCCTGATCGGTCTGGTCGCGCCGTTCATCTTCCAGGGAATCGGCGCCCAGGGCTGATACCCCTTCTGACGAAAGGCTGCACTCATGACGTACATGGCAGCTACGCTCCTCGCCGAGGAGGGGGCCGGCAACCCTCTCATTCCGCACGCCTACGAGCTCGTCGTCGGTATCTTCTCGTTCTTCGTCATCCTCTTCGTCGTCGGCAAGATCCTCATGCCGCGCATCCAGAAGACGTTGGCTGAGCGGACCGACGCGATCGAGGGCGGCATCAAGCGGGCCGAGGAGGCCCAGGCCGAGGCGCAGGCCCTGCAGCAGCAGTACCGCGACCAGCTCGCCGAGGCCAGGCACGAGGCGGCCCGGCTCCGCGAGGAGGCTCGCGAGCAGGCCGCGCAGATCAAGGCCGAGCTCCGCGAGGAGGCGCAGGCCGAGGCCCGCCGTCTCGTCGAGGCGGCCCACGCGCAGATCGAGGCGGACCGCCAGGCCGCCTTCTCGCAGCTCCGCGCCGAGATCGGTCGCCTGTCGACCGATCTGGCCGGCCGCATCGTCGGCGAGTCCCTTGAGGACGAGGTCCGGCAGAGCCGCATCGTCGACCGGTTCCTCGACGAGCTCGAGTCCTCGCCGCAGGCGGTGCGCTAATGAGGGGTCTGAGCAGGACGTCGCTGGCCGAGGTCGAGGAGCGCTTCAACGCGGTCGCAGGCAGTGCCGACCTCGGTGCGCTCTCCGACGAGCTGTTCGCGGTCGCGGACCTGCTCGACCGGGAGCACGGCCTGCGCCGCGCCCTGTCCGACCCGGCCAGGCCCGCCGAGCAGAAGGCGGGCACCGTGCGCGCGCTGCTCGGGGGCAAGGTCAACGAGGCGGCGCTGGCCACCACCGAGGCCGCGGTCGCGGCCAGGTGGTCGCGCGCCGGTGACCTGGCCGACGTGCTCGAGCGGCTCGGCGTCGTCGCCGCGGCCGCTGAGGCGGAGAGCCAGTCCAGGCTCGACGACGTGGAGGACGAGCTCTTCCGCTTCGGCCGCGTCGTCGCCGCCAACCCCGACCTGCGCCGTGCGCTCGCCGACCAGGCGGCGCCCGCGTCGGGCAAGGAGCAGCTGCTGCGCGACCTGCTCGGCGGCAAGGTGGCTCCGACCACCCTGCGCCTGATCACGCAGGTCGCGGTGCATCCGCGCGGGCGTAGCCTGGAAGCAGGGCTGGAGGAGGCCGGTCACCTCGTGGCCGCGCAGCGCCGGCGCCTCGTGGCGGTGGTGCGCAGCGCGGTCGAGCTGACCGAGGGGCAGAAGCAGCGCCTGGCGGCGTGGCTGAGCTCCTCCTACGGCCGTGACGTGCACCTGAACGTCGAGGTGGACAAGCGAGTGCTCGGTGGGTTCTCGGTCCGCATCGGCGACGAGATCATCGACACCACCATTGTGGGACGAATCGAAGAAGTCCGCCGCCGGTTGGCCGGCTAGGCGAATAGGGAGACAGAGTAGAGATGGCGGAGCTTACGATCCGGCCGGACGAGATCCGGGACGCGCTTGAGCGCTTCGTCCAGGCGTACGAACCGGAAGGCGCCGCGCGCGAGGAGATCGGGACCGTCGTCGACGCCGGCGACGGCATCGCCCATGTCTCCGGCCTTCCCTCGGCGATGGCTAACGAGCTGCTCGAGTTCGAGAACGGCACGCGCGGCCTGGCACTTAACCTCGACACCCGCGAGATCGGTGCCGTGGTCCTGGGCGACTTCAGCGGCATCGAGGAGGGCCAGACGGTCCGTCGGACGGGCGAGGTCCTGTCCGTGCCCGTCGGCGACAACTTCCTCGGCCGCGTGGTCGACCCCCTGGGCAACCCGCTCGACGGCAAGGGCGCCATCGAGGCCGAGGCCATTCGTGCCCTCGAGCTTCAGGCCCCCACCGTCGTCCAGCGGCAGCCCGTGAAGGAGTCGCTGGCCACCGGCATCAAGGCGATCGACGCCATGACCGCGATCGGCCGTGGTCAGCGCCAGCTGATCATCGGTGACCGCGGCACCGGCAAGACGGCGATCGCCGTCGACACGATCCTCAACCAGCGCGAGAACTGGGCCTCCGGCGACCCGACCAAGCAGGTCCGCTGCGTCTACGTCGCGGTCGGCCAGAAGGGCTCGACCATCGCGCAGGTGCGCGCCCGCCTGGAGGAGGCCGGCGCGATGGAGTACACCACCATCGTCGCCGCCCCTGCCTCCGACCCCGCTGGTTACAAGTACATCGCGCCGTACGCCGGCTCGGCGATCGGTCAGCACTGGATGTACCAGGGCAAGCACGTCCTGATCGTCTTCGACGACCTGACCAAGCAGGCGGACGCCTACCGCGCCGTCTCGCTGCTGCTGCGTCGCCCGCCGGGCCGTGAGGCCTTCCCCGGTGACGTGTTCTACCTCCACTCCCGTCTGCTGGAGCGCTGTGCCAAGCTCTCCGACGACATGGGCGGTGGCTCCATGACCGGCCTGCCGGTCATCGAGACCAAGGGCAACGACGTCTCGGCGTTCATCCCGACCAACGTCATCTCCATCACCGACGGCCAGGTCTTCCTCGAGACCGACCTGTTCAACGCCGGTGTGCGGCCCGCCATCAACGTCGGCGTCTCGGTGTCCCGAGTCGGTGGCTCCGCGCAGGCCAAGGCCATGCGGAAGGTCGCTGGCACGCTGCGTCTGTCCCTTTCGCAGTACCGTGACCTGGAGGCCTTCGCGGCCTTCGCCTCCGACCTGGACGCCGCCTCCAAGGCTCAGCTGGAGCGCGGTCAGCGGCTGGTCGAGCTGCTCAAGCAGCCCCAGTACAGCCCGTTCTCGCTGGAGCGCGAGGTGGCCTCGATCTGGGCCGGCACCACGGGCGAGCTGGACGACGTGCCGATCGAGGACGTCCGCCGCTTCGAGCAGGAGTTCCTGGACTACATCCAGTCCTCGCACAAGGGCATCTTCGACACCATCCGCGAGACCAGGGAGCTGTCGGACGACACGGTGACCTCTCTGAAGGACGCCATCACGGACTTCAAGAAGGGCTTCACCACCTCGTCGGGTGAGCTGCTGGTCAAGGACGAGCCGGTGGCGCCGCTGGAGGCCGGGGAGGTCGGCCAGGAGAAGATCAAGAAGGTCGTCCGTCCGGCGGAGAAGAAGTAGGACATGGGTGCCCAGCTAAGGCTGCTGCGGCGGCGGATCAGCTCGGTCAAGTCGACCGCGAAGATCACGCGCGCCCAGGAGCTCATCGCCTCTTCACGGATCGTGAAGGCGCAGCAGCGGATGCACGCGGCGCTGCCGTACGAGCGCGAGATCACTCGCGCCGTCACCGGCGTCGTGAGCAACGCGGCCAGCGTCGACCATCCGCTGACCGTGGCGAAGGAGAACCCCACCAAGGCGGGCGTCCTCGTCGTCACCAGCGACAGCGGGTTCTGCGGCGGCTTCAACGCCAACGTGCTGCGCGAGGCCGAGGCCCTGCGCGGGCTGCTGGAGAGCCGCGGCCTGACCGTGATCCCGTTCGTCACCGGGCGCAAGGGTGTCACCTGGCACTCCTTCCGCGGTCGTGACATGGGCGGCCAGTGGGTCGGCTTCTCCAGGAACCCGGCCTACGCCGACGCCAAGGAGATCGCGCAGACCCTGATCGACTCGTTCAAGGACGAGAACGGGATCGACGAGATCCACATCGTCTCGACCGAGTTCGTCTCGATGCTGACCCAGAACGTCGTGGTCAAGCGTGTCCTGCCGCTGGAGGTCGAGGAGACCGAGGCGACGGAGGCGACCGCGATCCCGCCGTACTTCGAGTTCGAGCCGACCGCTGCCGACGTGCTGGAGTCGCTCCTGCCGCGTTACGTGGAGTCGCGCATCTTCACGGCTCTGCTGCAGTCCGCGGCCTCCGAGGAGGCCGCGCGGCGGCGCGCGATGAAGTCCGCGACAGATAACGCCAACGAGCTGATGCGGGTGCTCACCCAGCAGATGAACCAGGCTCGCCAGGCCGAGATCACCCAGGAAATCAGCGAGATCGTCGGTGGCGCCAACGCGCTCGCTGACGCCGCAGCGGGGAAAGAGTGAAATGACTGCAGAGGCTGTTGAAACTGTAGAGGCCGCGGCGGCCGGCACAGGCCGCGTGGCACGTGTCACCGGCGCCGTCGTCGACGTGGAGTTCCCCGTCGAGGCGATGCCGGAGATCTATAACGCGCTCAAGGTCGAGGTGACCCTCGGCGAGGAGACCAAGACCCTGACCCTGGAGGTCGCCCAGCACCTGGGTGACAACCTGGTCCGGACCATCTCGATGCAGCCCACCGACGGCCTGGTCCGTGGGCAGGCGGTGCAGGACACCGGCGCCCCGATCTCGGTGCCGGTCGGCGACGTCGTCAAGGGCCACGTGTGGAACGCGCTGGGCGAGACGCTCGACGTGCCGACCGCGTCGCTCAAGATCGAGGAGCGGTGGGGCATCCACCGTCCGTCGCCACCGTTCGACCAGCTCGAGTCGCGCACCGAGCTGCTCGTCACGGGCATCAAGGTCATCGACCTGCTCACCCCGTACGTGCAGGGTGGGAAGATCGGTCTGTTCGGCGGCGCGGGTGTGGGCAAGACCGTCCTCATCCAGGAGATGATCCGCCGCGTCGCCCGTAACTTCGGTGGCACCTCGTGCTTCGCCGGTGTGGGCGAGCGCACCCGTGAGGGCAACGACCTCTGGCTGGAGATGGAGGAGGCGGACGTCCTCAAGGACACCGCGCTCGTCTTCGGTCAGATGGACGAGCCGCCGGGCACCCGTCTGCGGGTCGCCCTGTCGGCGCTGACCATGGCGGAGTACTTCCGCGATGTGCAGAAGCAGGACGTGCTGCTGTTCATCGACAACATCTTCCGCTTCACGCAGGCCGGTTCCGAGGTCTCCACGCTGCTCGGCCGTATGCCGTCCGCCGTGGGTTACCAGCCCACGCTGGCCGACGAGATGGGTGTGCTCCAGGAGCGCATCACCTCGACGCGCGGTCACTCGATCACCTCCATGCAGGCGATCTACGTGCCCGCGGACGACATCACCGACCCGGCCCCGCACAACGCGTTCGCGCACCTCGACGCGCAGACCGTTCTCTCGCGGCCGATCTCGGAGAAGGGCATCTACCCCGCGGTGGACCCGCTCGACTCCACCTCCCGGATCCTCGACCCGCAGATCGTGGGCGAGGAGCACTACCGGGTGGCCCAGGAGACCAAGCGGATCCTGCAGAAGTACCGCGAGCTCCAGGACATCATCGCGATCCTCGGTATCGACGAGCTGTCCGAGGAGGACAAGGTCACCGTCCAGCGGGCCCGTCGCATCGAGCGCTTCCTGTCGCACCCGATGTACGCCGCCGAGGCGTTCACCGGCCAGCCGGGCGAGACCGTCCCGCTGGACGAGACCATCGCCTCCTTCAAGGGCCTGTGCGCGGGTGAGTACGACCACCTGCCCGAGCAGGCGTTCTTCATGGTCGGTGGCATCGAGCAGGCCGTGGCCAAGGCCAAGGAACTCGAGCGCCGGTAAATCGCCCCAGGTGGTGGTGCGGTGTTCAGTGCCGCACCACCACGGATCGGAAAGGAACCTACATAAGTGGCGAAGCTGCGAGTAGGGGTTGTCTCACCCGAGCGTGAGATCTGGTCGGGCGAGGCCGACATGGTGATTGCCAAGACCGTGGACGGCGAGATCGGTATTATGCCGCAACACGCACCTGTGCTCGGCGTTCTCGTCGAGGGCGGCGTGCTGCGTGTGAAGCGGGAGGGCGAGGGCGACCTCGTGGCGGCCGTGCACGGTGGCTTCATCTCCGTGGCCGACGACGAGGTGTCCGTGCTCGCCGAGGTGGCCGAGCTCGGTTCCGAGGTCGACGTCGCGGCTGCCCGCGACGCTCTCGACCGGGCCCAGGCCTCGGTCGAGGCCAACCAGGAAGACGCCGACGCGGCTCTTGAGGTCAAACGTGCCAGGGCCCGGCTCCGCGCGGCGGGCGAAGAGGTTTAATACCAGTAAGAAATCTGCTGGGTGGACTGCCACTGCGGCCTTGACCAGGCGCAGCAGCGGGGCGGCAGGCCAACAGGCAGATTTCTTGTTGGTTCAGAGCAACTTTGGGGGGCGGCATGGTAGCGACGGTTCTGATTCTCGTAGCTTTTGCCGCCCTCATCGTCCTGCGTGGCGTCACGCTGGCCCGCGCGCGCGGCAGTGTGCCCTGTCGGCTCCGCGTGGGCGACCGTGGCTGGCAGAGCGGGGTAGCCCGCTACGCCGACGGAGAGCTCCATTGGATTCCGCTCTTGGGCGTCCGACTGAGGCCGCGCCACGCGATCGCGAGGCGCGGCCTCGTCGTTTCCGCCCGCCGTGAGATCGACGGCGGGCTTTTCGCTGTCGACTGCGGGGGCACGACCCGGGGGATCTCCCTCGCGATGAGCGCCGACGCCTTGACCGGCTTCCTGGCGTGGCTGGAGTCCGCGCCGCCCAGCGCGTACCTGGACGTCGCCTGACCCTGCCGCCTTCATGTCAGGGATTAGCGGGTGCCGCCCGGCTTCCAGAGGATCTCGTTGCCCGCGTGGGCGACCCGGCAGGCGATGAAGAGCAGGTCCGACAGGCGGTTGAGGTATTTCGCCGTCAGCGCGTTCATGTCGTCATGAGCCTGGAGGGCCGCCCACGTGGTGCGCTCAGCCCTGCGGACCGTCACCCTGGCCACGTGGAGCGCGGCCGTGGCGGGCTCGCCACCGGGCAGCACGAAGCTGCGCAGGGGCTTGAGCTCGGCGTTGAGGCGGTCGCACTGCTCCTCCAGCCGGTCGATGTACGACTGCTCAACCCGCAGCGGCGGGAACTCCGGGTTCTCCACGACCGGCGTGGCCAGGTCGGCCCCCACGTCGAACAGCTCGTTCTGGACCCGGATGAGAACCTCCACGAGCTCCGCCGGCAGGGTGCCGAACGAGAGCGCGAGCCCCAGGTGGGCGTTGGCCTCTTCCACGTCGGCATAGGCGGCCAGCCGGGGATCGGTCTTGGACGCCCTGCTCATGTCGCTCAGCGCGGTGGTGCCGTCGTCGCCCGCGCGGGTGTAGATGCGGGAGAGGACGACGGGCTTGTCCTTGTCGGCGCGCGTCATGGCATCAGCGTAATGACAAATGTCATCGGAAAGGCACGCGGGATGCATACCGGTGCCGTGATTTCCACGACTAGCAGGGCGAACACCACCGACGGCACGATTGACCCATGACAGAGGAGATGACCTGATGCTCGAGATCAGCGAGCTGCGCAAGCGCTTCGGAGGCGGGCCCGGCGCCCCCGAAGGCAAGGTCGCCCTGGACGGGATCAGCTTCACGGTACGGCCCGGCGAGATGTTCGGGTTCGTGGGCGCGAACGGCGCCGGCAAGACGACGACGATGCGCATCGTCATGGGTGTGCTCCAGGCCGACTCCGGCTCGGTGAGCTGGCAGGGCGGGCCGCTCGGCTACGACGACCGGCGGCGCTTCGGCTACATGCCCGAGGAACGAGGGCTTTACCAGAAGATGCGGGTCGCCGAGCAGATCGAATACTTCGGCCGGCTGCACGGGCTCGGCCCCGCCGCCGCCAAGAAGGCCACGGATGAGTTGCTGGAGCGCCTCGGGCTGACCGAACGCAGAGGCGACGCCGTGCAGGCGCTCTCGCTGGGCAACCAGCAGCGGGTGCAGCTGGCCGTGGCGCTGGTGCACGACCCGGAGGTGCTGGTGCTGGACGAGCCGTTCTCCGGCCTCGACCCGATCGCGGTGGACGCGCTGGCCACTGCTCTGCAGGAGCGGTGCAGGAGCGGCGTTCCGGTGATCTTCTCGAGCCACCAGCTGGAGCTGGTCGAGCGGCTGTGCGACTCGGTGGGCATCGTCTCGGCGGGCCGGATGGTGGCCACGGGGACGGTGGCCGACCTGCGGGCGGCCGAGGGGAACACGCTGCGCGTCGTCGTACGCGACCCGGCACCCGGCTGGGCGGACGGCCTGCCCGGCACGGTCACCGTGAACGGCGACAGGCACGTCCTCTGCACCGATGTCGACGGCGACGACCAGGAGATCCTGCGGCGCGCCGTGAAGGCCGGCCGCGTCGAGCACTTCGGGGTCGAACGTCCGACCCTTACCGAGATCTTCAAGGAGGCCGTGGCGTGAACGGGCTGATGCTGGTCGCGCGGCGGGAGATCAGCACCCGGGTGCGGAGCAAGTCGTTCGCGATCGGCCTGCTCATCACCGCGCTGCTGGTGGCGGTGGTGTCCTTCGCGCCCAAGGTGATGGGCGGGACGGAGTCGTACACGCTGGGCACCGTCAACTCCCAGCAGCTGCCGCTGCAGGCCGCCGCGCCGGAGATGACGTTCGAGTGGCGCAGCTTCCCCGACGAGGCCGCCGCCAAGCGGGCCGTGCTCGACGGGGACGTGGACGCGGCGCTGGTCGGCGGCACGCGGGTGCTGACGGACGGCGAGATCGACAGCCGGCTCGGCGTGCTGCTGCAGAGCGTCAACCGCGAGGTGAGGCTCGGCGCCGCCGGTGTGTCGATCGCGCCGCTGAAGATGGAGTCGGTGGGCGCCGACACGCGCTATGAGGCGGCCCGCACCGGGATCGCCGTGGTGCTCGTCCTGGTGCTCTTCATGCTGCTCATGGGGCAGGTCACGATGGTGGCCATGGGCGTGGTGGAGGAGAAGAGCAGCAGGATCGTGGAGATCCTGTTCGCCACGCTCAGGCCGTGGCAGCTGCTCGCCGGCAAGATCATCGGGCTGGGTGTGGTCGGCCTGATCAACCTGGTCACCATCCTGGTCGTGGGTCTCGGCGCGGCCACGGTCTCCGGGCTCGCCTCCGACTTCCCACCCGGGATGCCGGGGCTGGTGGCGGGGGTCCTGGTGTGGTTCATTCTCGGGTACGCGTTCTTCGCCACGCTGGCGGCCGCGTTCGCCTCGCTGGTCTCGCGCCAGGAAGAGGTGAGCACCGTGATGACGCCGCTGACCTTGACCATCATGATCACGTACTTCGTGGCCTTCTACGCCACCAACGACCCGACCGGCACGCTGGCCACAGTGGTGTCGTACGTGCCGCCGTTCTCCTCCATGGTCATGCCGGTGCGGATGGCCGCGACCGAGGTGCCCCTGTGGCAGGCGGGGGCGTCGATGGCGGCCATGGTGCTGGCCGTGCTCGCGGTGCTCGGCTTCGGCGCCAAGGTCTACCAGCGGGCCGTGCTGCGGTCCGGAGCCAGGCTCAAGCTCGGCGACGTGCTGCGCGCGCGGTAGATGGACGAGATCACGCGGGCACGCCGCCTCACCTGGAAGGTGCTGATCTCCAACTTCGTCGTGATGTGGTTGTTCATCGCCATGGCGACCGCGCTCTCGATCGTCGACGGAAGGTTCCAGTGGTGGCGCGCCGTGCCCGCGCTGATCGCCGCGATCTGCTTCACGTGGTGCTGCGCCCGCTTACTCAGCGAGATGCTGGACCATCGCCGCTACCCCACCAGGCAGGTGGTGGTGGCGGCGGTTCTCGCGCTGGTCACGGCGGTCGCTGGCGGAGCAGACCCGTTCGGCTGGGGTTTCGTGCTCATGTGCTGGTTGGGCGTCGCCACACTGGAGATCCCCAAGAGCACGTCCTGGTCGATGGCGGCGGGCGCGTGGGCGGTCGGCGTCGCGCTCGGCGGCCTGTCCGTTGCCACCGGCACCGCAATCATGGGCTTCGATCTGCCCGTGGGCGTGGGCCTCGTCTTCTGCGCGCTGCTCTACGGGATGTGGGGCGCGATAGTGCCGCTGTCCAACAGGATGTGGGTCTGGATCTGGACGCTCGCCGTACAGGCTCATGAAGGGCGCGAGGCGCACACGCGGCTGGCGCTGGCCGAGGAGCGGCTGCGCTTCGCCAGAGATCTGCACGACCTCGTGGGGCACCAGCTCTCCGCGATCGCGGTCAAGACGGAGCTGGCCGTACGGCTGTCGGACCTGGACGCGGGGGCGGCCAAGGCCGAGATGGCCGAGGTGAACGCCCTGACCAGGAAGGCGCTCAGAGAGCTGCGGCAGGCCGTGCGCGGCTACCGCGAGCTTGACTTGGCCGCCGAGCTGAATAGCGTGAAAGGAGTGCTCGAAGCGGCGGGCGTCCGCTGCGAGCTGCGTATGCCCCACGGCGAGCTGCCTGACGGCGTGGCGCCGGTGTTCGCCTACGCGGTGCGCGAGGCGGTGACCAACGTGCTCAAGCACAGCACCGCGACGTTCTGCGACATCACGATCCGCTTCACCGCGCAGGAGGCGGAGCTGAGCGTACGCAACGACGGCGTGGCACGGAGGCACTCCAGGGACCTGGGCAGCGGGCTGACGGGCATGGGGGAGCGGCTGGCGGCCGTGGGCGGCAAGGTGAGTGCGTACCCGACGGAAGACGGAGAGTTCCTGCTGAAAGCAGTCGTGTCACTTCCGCTGGATGGGTAGGGGAGACCTACAGGGTTCGGCTCGATGAGCGCTCTGCTTATGAAATGGGAGGTGGCATGCGAGTCCGTGGCAATCCGAGCGCCCAGGTGGTACGGATCGGTGCCAGGCTCGACGCCGGCACCTCTGCCGGGGTGCGGGAGCGGCTGCACGAGGCTCTCGACTCCGGAGAGGGTGACCTGATCCTGGATCTCTCCAAGCTGGAGATGATCGACGCGACCGGTCTCGGAGTGCTGGTGGGCTCGCATCGGCGCGCGCTGAGCGTGCAACGCCGCCTTGTTCTTCGGGGGGTGCCACCGAGGATCATGCGGATACTCGCGGTGACCCGGCTGAATCGGGTTCTGCACGTAGAGGTTCCCGCTGCCGCGGTGGCCTGATGTGACATATCGGAGCGGGCGACGATCAGCCGTTGCCCGCTCTTTCTATGTAGCCAAAATGTAGATTTCGGACCGACCTCTGGAAATGGGGTTACCGAATAGTTCAGGGCTTGCCGAGGCTCCTGGTGAAGATGTGCACCGCGACGTCGGCGAGTTCGTCGATCGACGGTTGCTCGTTCGCGTGCAGCCATTCGATGAGCAGCTCTTGCAGCGCTCCAACTACGCCGAGCGACACCAGTCGCCGATTCATCCCGGTGGCCTCCACGAAATCGGCCGACGCGTCCTCGACGAGGCGCGCGAACGCGTCCACCGCGCGCTGACGCGACTGTGTCAGGACATCTCCCGACCGGCGTACCTCGACGTGCATGATGCGGGCCCGCCGCCAGTCGGCCGTGGTGAACTCGATATAGGCCTGGATCCCGGCCTTGACTCTGTCGTCAAGCGTCTTCGGGGCCTCCTGGACGGCTTTGGTCACGACCGCCAGGCTTTCGTCCACGCAGCGCTCGTGTAACGCCTGAAGGAGCTCCTCGCGTCCGCCGAAACATTCGTAGAAGGCGCGGTTGGAGATCCTCGCCTCCGAGCACAGCCTTTCGATGGTCGTCGCGGTGAACCCTGGCTTGGCGTATAGCGTGTACGCGGCCGTCATGAGCCGCTCGCGTCTGTCTGCCAGTCTTTGCTCAGCTGACATTCCCCGGTAAGACCGGTTCACATTCCACCCGTCCAACATGATCGTGGCCCCCAGAGCACACAATTATGGACGGATGATCCGTTTTGGGAAAGGGTAAGAAGATTATCTTTTACGTCGGCCGTGCAAGAACGTGACAAGTCTGATCAGCCGCTCAAGTTCTGCGGGTCCTCGGGCGAACGAGGTCAGGTTCATCCCGGGCATCGCGAAGCGCTGACGGGAGATGGCTTTGGGCCTGGTGAACTCGCGCAGGCCGTCGGCCCCGTGTATCCGCCCGAACCCCGAGTCGCCCACTCCGCCGAACGGCAGCGCCGGCACGCCGGCGAACGAGATGACCGAGTTGATGGCGGTCATTCCGGTACGCATCGCGCGGGCGAGCTGCATGGCCCTGTGCGTGTTCCGGGAGAAGACGGTCCCGCCCAGGCCGTACGCGGAGGCGTTGGCCAGCTCGAGGGCCTCCTGGGCGTCGCGGGTGCGGCGTACGGTGATGGTCGGGCCGAACGTCTCCTCGCGCACGGCGGGAGAGTCCTCGGGCACGTCCTCGACGATCACGGGGTCCACGTACGGGGCGCGTACGGAGCCGGGGCCACCAGCCACGACTTTTCCGGATTTGGCGGCGTCGTCGATGTGCCGCTTGATGATGTCCACCTGTCCCGGCATCGTGATCGGGCCGTAGTCCTCGCCGGCCTTCACCTTTGTCACCCGGTCGGACAGCTCGCGCATGAAACTTTCATAGACGTCTTCGACGACGTAGACGCGCTCGACGCCCGCGCAGGTCTGCCCCGCGTTCGACATCGCGCCCCACAGGCAGGCATCGGCGGCCTTCGCGAGGTCGGCGTCGGCGTCCACGATGAACGCGTCCTTGCCGCCGCACTCGGCCACGATGGGCGTGAGGTTCTCGGCACAGGCGGCCATCACGCGCTTGGCGGTGGCCGTCGAGCCGGTGAACGCCACTTTCTTGACCCTCGGATCGCCGGCCAGCGCCGCCCCGGTCTCGCCCAGCCCTGTCACGGTCTGGAACACCGGCTGCTCCGGCACCGCCACGGCGAACAGCTCGGCCAGCCGCACGCCGATGCCCGGGGTGAACTCGCTGGGCTTGAACACGACGGCGTTGCCGGCCGCCAGCGCGTAGGCGATGGAGCCCATGGGAGTGAAGACCGGGTAGTTCCACGGGCCGATCACCCCGACGACGCCGAGAGGGAGGTATTCGAGCGTGGCGGCCAGATTGAGGCCGATCATGCCGGTGCTGACGCGGCGGCGGCGCAGGACCTTGTAGGCGTTGCGCGCGGCCCAGTCCAGATGGGTGATGGCCAGCACGATCTCCAGCGTGGCGTCGCCCACCGGTTTGCCGGTCTCCTCGTGGACCAGCTGGACGAGGTCCTTGAGGTTCTGGGTGATGATCGCCTTGTAGTCCAGCAGCCGTCTCTTGCGCTCGTCCGGCCCGATGGCGGCCCACCACCTGGCCGCCTCCTCCGCCCGGCCGACGACCTCGTGGACGGCGTCGGGGGTGTGCTTGGGATGACTGCCGACGATCTCGCCTGTCGCCGGGTTGAGTGAGTCGAACGTCAGCGTCGTCATGAGGCCCACGATAATCCGGTAAGCCATCGCTTACTAGGCCGGCCACCCCCCCGCTGACCCCGAACCGTTCGTGGGCGTGGGGGGTGTTCGGCGTGCGGTGTCAGGTGGCTGGTCGCCGTGCGTGTTGCGCCGGGTGGCGCCGTCCCGCGTCTCGCCGACCCGGCGCCTGGAGGCCTGCGCGTGCGGCTGCGGTGCGCGTGGTCGTCGGCGTGTGGCGCGCCGGTGGCGGATGCGCTGCGGCGCTGGTGGTGGGCGGCGCTGCGGGGCGCGGTGCGGCGCTCGTGGTGGTGCGGTGGAGCGCTGTTGCGTGCGGCCGCGCCCTGGGGTCGGACCCGGGCGCGGCCGTAGCAGGTCAGAAAAGGGTCGGGTTCTCGGGTTCGATGCCGCGCAGAGCGTCGTAGTCGAGCGTGACGCAGTCGATGCCGCGGTCCGTGGCGAGGACGCGCGCCTGGGGCTTGATCTCCTGGGCGGCGAAGACGCCGCGTACGGGAGCCAGAAGGGGGTCGCGATTGAGCAGCTCAAGGTAGCGGGTGAGCTGCTCGACCCCGTCGATCTCCCCCCGCCGCTTGATCTCCACCGCCACCGTCGCCCCCAGCGCGTCACGGCACAGGATGTCCACCGGCCCGATCGCCGTCATGTACTCCCGCCGGACCAGCGAATAGCCGTCCCCCAGCGTCGTGATGTGCTCGGCGAGCAACTCCTGCAGGTGGGCCTCCACCCCGTCCTTGATCAGCCCGGGGTCGACGCCGAGCTCGTGGCTGGAGTCGTGGAGGATCTCGGCCATCGTCAGCACCAGCTTCTCGCCGGTCTTGCCGTGGGTGACCGTCCAGGTCTCGCCGTCCTCCTTGAGCTTGCACGGCGGGTTCATCCAGTTGAGCGGCTTGAAGGCGCGGTCGTCGGCGTGAATGCTCACGCTCCCGTCCGCCTTGATCAGCACAAGCCTTGGCGCCATCGGCAGGTGTGCCGTGAGCCGTCCGATGTAATCCACGCTGCATCGCGCGATGACCAGCCGCATGACGCCCCACCTTAGCGGCTCTGGAAAACTGGACGCATGGCGTTCGAACGGGTGGGAGTTGTCGGGCTCGGCACGATGGGGGCCGGGATCGCGGAGGTGTTCGCGCGGGCCGGGCTGCGCGTGATCGGGGTCGAGGCCGACGCCGAGGCGCTGGCCAGGGGTCGCGGGCATCTCGAGCGCTCCACCGGGAAGGCCGTCGACAAGGGGAAGCTGGCGCCGGGGCAGCGGGACGAGATCCTGGGCCGCATCACGCTGACCACCTCGCGCGAGGATCTGCGGGACGTCGATCTGGTGGTCGAGGCGATTCCCGAGATCCTCGACTACAAGATCTCGCTGTTCAAGGACCTCGACCGGATCTGCGAGCCCGGGACCGTGATGGCGACCAACACCTCCTCGCTGTCCGTCACCGCCATCGCCGCCGCCACCGGCCGCCCCGGCCGGGTGGTCGGCATGCACTTCTTCAACCCCGCACCGGTGATGAAGCTGGTCGAGGTGGTGGGGACGGTGGTGACAGAGCCCGGCGTGGTGGCGGACGTCACGGCGCTGGCGGGCAGGCTCGGCAAGACGGCCGTGGCGGTGGGCGACAGGGCCGGGTTCGTGGTCAACCGGCTGCTCCTGCCCTATCTGAACCACGCCGCCGCGCTGATGGAGCTGGGCGTGGCCGGGCGCGACGACATCGACGCCGCGATGCGGCTGGGCGTGGGTCTGCCCATGGGGCCGTTCGCGCTGCTCGACCTGATCGGGCTCGACACCGCGTACGAGGTGATGGGGGTGCTGTTCGACGAGACGCGCGACCGGCGGCACGCGCCCTCGCCGCTGCTGCGCGAGCTGGTCACCGCGGGGCTGCTGGGCCGCAAGTCGGGCCGCGGCTTCTACGGCGAGTCCAGCGAATCCGGCGAATCCGGCGCATATGGCGGAGCGCCGCACAGGGAGCAGGTGAAGCCCCGGCTCGGCACGTTCAAGGTCGTCGGATACGAGGACGAGGGGGACGGGCTCGCGGAGCGGTTGCGGGCGGCCGGGTTCAAGGCGTCCGAGGACCCCGACGTCGTGCTCTGCCTCGCCGACCGCCCGGTGATCGAGCACGCCGTACGCCTGCCCGACCCCGCCAGGATGGTCGGCGTGCACCTCGTCGGCGAGCAGGTGGCCGAGCTCGCCTCGACGGCGCTCACCTCGGAGCACGCCGCGACCGCCGCCAGGGACCTGATGAAGATCGTCGGCCTGACACCGGTGCCGTGCAAGGACCGGGCGGGGTTCGTGGTGGACGCCCTGCTCTTCCCCTACCTGAACGACGCCGTCCGGATGTACGACGCGGGGTACGCCTCGATCGAGGACATCGACGCGGCCATGCGGCTGGGCTGCGGCTATCCCGCCGGGCCCTTCGAGATGCTGGAGTCCTTCGGCCTGGCCAGGGTCAGAGACGGGCTGAGAGCCCTCTACACCGAATACCGCGAGCCCGCCTTCGCGCCCGCACCCCTGCTCGACCAGCTCGTCACCGCCGACCTGAGCGAGTTCCCGCGTCGATGAGTCCCCGCCGCGCCCGCCGTAGGGAGTCCTCCCGGCCCTTCGGCTTCCCGACCGGGCTGGACAAAGTGGAGGAATGGCCCGACGGCGAGTGGAAGGTACGCATGCTCACCGGCGCGTCCTCGACCAAGAACTACCGGTGTCCGGGCTGCGACCAGGAGATCCGCAGCGGCCAGCCGCACCTCGTCGCCTGGCCCAACTGGCCGGGAGGAGACGAGGAGCGCCGCCACTGGCACCCCGCCTGCTGGCGTAAACGACTCGACCGCGGCCCCGGCCGCACCCGCTACTGAGAAAGGCATCCATGGAGGAGATTCGCGCGGCGACCGTGCTCCCCGCCCGGCGCGAGCCGATCGAACTGCACACGGGCGATGGCCTGACCCTGGTGGGCGAGCTGGCGCTGCCACTCGACCGTCCTCCTGTGGCGACGCTGGTGACCCTGCACCCGCTGCCCACGCACGGCGGGTTCATGGACAGCCACGTCTACAAGAAGGCCGCCAACCGGCTGCCCGCCCTCGCCGACCTGGCCGTGCTGCGCTTCAACACCCGGGGCACCTCCTCCGAGCGCGGCACCTCGGAGGGCACGTTCGACGGGGGCGAGGGGGAGCGGTTCGACGTCTTGGCGGCGCTCGAGTACGCCGAGTACCACGACCTGCCGCGCGTGTGGGTGGTCGGCTGGTCGTTCGGCACCGAGCTGACGCTGAAGTGGGCGCACGACCCGCTGGTCGAGGGGGCCATCCTGCTCTCGCCGCCGCTGCACAGGGCCACCGATGACGACCTGGACGCCTGGGCGCGGTTCGGGCGGCCGCTGGTGGCGCTGGTGCCCGAGTTCGACGACTACCTCCGGCCCGACGAGGCCCGCGAGCGGTTCGCGAGGGTGCCGCAGGCCGAGGTCATCGGGGTCGACGGCGCCAAGCATCTGTGGGTGGGCGAGCCGTACGTCCGCATCGCCCTGAACGAGATCGTCAAACGGGTCAACCCGGCCGCCTGGCCACTTCCGACGGAGGTCTGAGCGCGCTCTGGCGGAAATTTCCGAGTGCTTCGTGGTGCTGAAGGAAATTTTGAGCAGAATGAGCAAAACCCTAGATCTGTCCCACCCCCAAGGTGACAATCCGATCGTCAACCGAAGATCGTGGAGACGCCGGGCGGGTGTTCCGTTTCGCGCGTAACCCCTGCTCACCTTGGGCGAGGACGTATGCGGGCAGTGCGTGGGTTGGTTGCGGCGGCGTTAGCTATCACGGTCTTGGCGATACCGGATCCGGCGCCCGCCGCGGAGGCGCGGACCGTTGAGCAGAAGGTTCAGCCTCCCGAGGAGTCTGCTCTCACGCTCGCCCGCACCGAGGGCAAGCCGGTCGAGGTCGAATCGCTGCGCAACGAGACCCGCCAGGTGTGGGCCAAGCCCGACGGAACGTTCACCCTCGAGCAGTACGTCCGCCCCGTACGCGTGCGCAAGGCCGACGGCTGGGTCCCCGTGGACACCACGCTCCGCCTGCGCCCCGACGGCGCGGTGGAACCGGTCGCCACGGCGGCCGGGCTGAGCTTCTCCGGCGGCGGCACCGGCCCGCTGGCCCGCCTGTCGCGCGGTGCCAAGACCCTGGAGCTCGGCTGGCAGGGCACGCTCCCCAAGCCCGCCCTGAACGGCGACACCGCCACCTACGCCGAGGTCATGCCGGGCGTGGACCTCCAGGTGACCGCCGACGTGGACGGCTTCTCGCACGTCCTGGTGGTCAAGTCGCGGGAGGCTGCGGCGAAGCTGGCGGAGCTGAGCTACCCGCTCGCCACCCGGGGCCTGTCGGTGAAGGCGGACAAGGCGGGCAACGTGGAGGCCGTCGACGAGAGCGGAGGGACGATCTTCATCGCTCCCACGCCTAAGATGTGGGATTCCGAGGGCATCGCCGGTCCGAAGGCGCTCAGGGAAGGCCGTTCCCCGGAGGCTCGCGAGGCCACGATGGGCGTGGAGCTCGCGCGCGGGCGACTGCGGCTCAGGCCGGACCAGAAGATGCTGGCCGCCCCGGAGACGAAGTTCCCCGTTTATCTGGACCCGTACTTCTCGGCTTCCCGCAGCTCGTGGACGGCGGTCTGGAAGAACTGGCCCA
Organism: Nonomuraea sp. NPDC049695; assembly: GCF_040674955.1. NCBI lineage: Bacteria > Bacillati > Actinomycetota > Actinomycetes > Streptosporangiales > Streptosporangiaceae > Nonomuraea > Nonomuraea sp. NPDC049695. The sequence continues at coordinate 96,564 of NZ_JBFANV010000005.1, forward strand.
ACTCCAACTACCTCAACTCCAGCGACGTCGCCCGCGTCGGCAAGATCAGCTCCACCCAGACGAACCGGTCGTTCTTCCAGATGGCCACGGGCTCGGCCATCCACGGCAAGCAGATCATCAAGGCGACGCTGCGCACGTACGAGACGTGGTCGTACTCGTGCAGCGCCCGCAAGGTGGAGGCCTGGGGGACGGGCGCGATCAGCAAGAGCACCACCTGGAACAACCCGCCGGCGAAGACCAGGTTGCTCTCCACGGTGAACGTGGCCAAGGGCTATGGCACGGGGACCTGCGCGCCCGGCGGTGTGGAGTTCGACGTCACGTCGTGGGCCGCCGACGCCGCCGCCAAGAAATGGTCCACGATGACCATCGGGCTCTACGCCACCAGCGAGACCGACGTGTACGCCTGGAAGAAGTTCAAGAACAACCCGGTCGCCGTCATCGAGTACAACTCGATCCCGACCGACCCGGTGGCCGCGGACGCGTGGTCCGACCCGGGCGGCCCCTGTGTCTCCGGCGAGGGGCGCCCGATCATCAGCACGGCCACGCCGAAGCTCTGGGCCAAGCTGAAGGACGCCGACAACTCGGTCAAGGGCCGCTTCGAGTGGTACAACGCCGCCGGGACGAAGACCGGCGAGTACGTCACCTCGACGGGCTCGTCCGGCTCCGCCTACTACGCCACGATCCCGACCAGCCTGTACGCCGACGGCGCGCTCATCCGCTGGCACGTACGCGCTGAGGACGGCAAGGCCACCAGCGCCTGGAGCCCCTGGTGCGAGGCCACCGTGGACGCCACGGCCCCCGGCAGGGAACCGATCGTGACCTCGCCCCAGTTCCCCGAGGACACCTGGAGCGACGGCGTCGGTCTGGCGGGCACGTTCACGTTCGACCCCAACGGCGTCACCGACGTGGCCGCGTACGTCTACGGGCTCGACACCACACCCAACACGGAGGTCGCCCCCGGCGCGGACGGCAAGGCCACGATCGCGCTCACCCCGCGCCACGACGGCCCCAACGTCCTCTCGGTCCGCAGCAAGGACCGCGCGGGCCAGCTCGGCCCGATCCGCTCGTACGTCTTCAACGTCAACGCGGGCAAGGCCCCGAGCGGCCACTGGGCGCTGGACGAGGGCCAGGGCACCGTGGCCGCCGACGCCGCGAACGCCCACCCCGCCACCCTCTACGGGGCCACGTGGACGACCGGCAGGACCGGCATGGGGCTGCGCCTGGCCAACACGTACGCGCAGGCTTCCGGCCCGGTGGCCGACACCAGCCGCAACTTCACCGTCACCGCCTGGGCCCGCCTGACCGGCAACGCCGCCACCGCGACCGTCGTCACCCAGGAAGGCGCGAGGACAGGCGGCTTCGCGCTCCAGTACTCCAAGTCCGACGACCGCTGGGCGCTGACCCGCGCCGGCACGGACGCCGACGGCGCCGCGACCGTCAAGGCACTCTCCGCGGCCGCCCCGAGGCTCAACGAGTGGACCCATCTGACCGGCGTGTACGACTCCGCGGCGGGCCAGATCTCGCTCTACGTCAACGGCAAGCTGGAGTCCACGGTCGCCTTCACCCAGCCGTGGAACGCCACGGGGCCGCTCACCATCGGCAGGGGCAAGGTCAACGGCGCCGCGGCGGAGTACTGGCCGGGTGACGTGGACGAGGTCCGCGTCTACGGCCGGGCCATGTTCGCCGACGAGATCGCCGATCTGGTCAACAGCGCCGCCACGCTGGTCGGCCACTGGCAGCTGGACGAGGAGTCGGGCACCTCGGCCGCCGAGTCCTCGGGCCGGGCCACGGCCGCGACGCTGGCCGGGGGCGCGTCGTGGACCGCCGGCTGGCTGGACGGCGCGCTCGCGCTCGACGGCGTCAACGGCTACGCCCAGACCACCGGCGCCGCCGTCAACACCAAGTCGAGCTTCACCGTCGCCGCCTGGACGCAGCTCGACTACCTGCCGACCGCCGACACCGCGGCCGTGGCCCAGCCGGGCAGCAGGACGGCCGGGTTCCAGCTCGGCTACGACAAGGAGCAGCAGCGGTGGACCCTCGGCATGCGGGCCGCCGACACCGACACCGCCGCCCTCGTACGCACCCGTTCCGACGCCCTCCCCAACCCGCTGGAGTGGACCCACATCGCCGGCGTCTACGACGCGCTCGCTGGTGAGCTGCGCATCTACGTCAACGGCCAGCTCTCCACCACCACCGTCACCGACCACGTCAGCGCGTGGAACGCCACCGGCCCGCTGCAGCTGGGCCGGACCAAGACCGCGGGCGCCTTCACCGGCTACTGGCCAGGAGCCGTGGACGACGTCCGCACGTATGACGGCGCGCTCAGCGCCGAGCAGATCGCCCAACTGGCCGCACAGTAACTCCCGATTCCGCACCCTTAGCCACCCAGTAAGCCCCCCGATAGCACCCTCGACTGGGAGAGGTTCATGGATCTGCCGAGTGAGTTAGACCTGCCCGAATCCCGCTGGAACCGAGCTCAACAACCCGACGAACCCGACAATCCCGACCCTTACTGGAACCGATTCATCGAGCCGAAGCGCGAGTCGCCCTGGCCCCGCAGGCTCGCGGCCGTGCTCTCGATCGTCCTCGTCCTCCCGGTCGCGTACGCCATGCCGGCGGCGGCGGCGTCCCGCTCGGCCCCGTCCGTGCAGAAGGAGAAGCCGGTCAAGGGCGGGAAGGTCCCGGTCCTGCCCCCGCTGGCCGATCCCGTCGAGAAACAGGCGTGGAAAGCGCCACCAGGCGTCACCTGGCCCAAGCCCCAGAAAGCGGAGCTGGGCGGCACGACCACCCTGGCGGCGGGCTTCCCGGTGAAGCTGGCCCCGCAGAAGGACGTCAAGGCGGCCGCGGCCGACCCGGTGAGCGTCGAGCTGCTGGACAGCAAGCTGCTGGGTCTGGCGATGCGGGTCTCGCCCGGCCAGGGCGTCAAGACCCTGTCGGGGAAGAAGACCCGGCTGCAGGTCGACTACTCCGGCTTCCGTTACGCCTTCGGCGGCGACTACGGCGCCCGGCTGCGGGTGGTCAAGCTGGAGGACTGCGCCCTGACCGGCGCGGACGGCTGCGCCGCGCCGCAGCCGGTCAAGAGCGAGAACGACCCCAAGGCGGGTACGGTCACCGCCGAAGTCGAGTCCGCCGGCCTCTACGCGGTCACCGCCGCCGCCTCCGGCCAGTCGGGTGACCTCGCTGCCACCTCGCTGGCGCCGTCGGCGAAGTGGAGCGTGGGCACCCAGTCCGGCGACTTCAGCTGGAACTACGAGATGCGCACGCCCCCCGCGCTGGGCGGCGACGACCCGGACATCTCCCTCTCCTACTCCTCCCAGAGCGTGGACGGCCGGACCGCCTCCACCAACAACCAGCCCTCCTGGGCAGGCGAGGGCTTCGAGCTCAACCCCAGCGGTTACGTCGAGCGCCGTTACAAGTCGTGCATGATCGACGGCAAGAAGACCGGCGACCTGTGCTGGGACCAGGACAACGCCACCATGTCCCTCGGCGACTCCGCCGTCGAGCTGATCAAGGACGCCACGACCAAGCAGTGGCGGCCCAAGCGCGACGACGGCACCAGGATCGAGTACCTCACCGGCGCCACCAACGGCGACAACAACGGCGAGTACTGGCGGGTCACCACCGCGGACGGCACCCAGTACACCTTCGGCCTGAACCGGCTGCCCGGCTGGGCGAGCGGCAAGGCGGAGACGAAGTCGGTGCAGACGGTGCCGGTGTTCGGCAACAACAGCGGCGAGCCCTGCTACAACAGCACGCCGGCCAACGCCTGGTGCCAGCAGGCCTACCGCTGGAACCTGGACTACGCCGTGGACACCCACGGCAACGCGACCACGTACTGGTACGAGCGCGAGACCAACTACTACGGCCGCAACATGAAGCCGGAGCTGGGCACCCAGTACGTGCGCGGCGCGTATCTGACCCGGATCGACTACGGCTACCTGCAGAACGAGCTGTTCACCAAGGCCCCGGCGGCCCGCGTGGTGTTCGACGTGGCCGAGCGGTGTCTGCCGAGCGGCACGATCACCTGCGCCCCTGACCAGTTGAAGAAGGAGACCGCGGCGTCCTGGCCGGACGTGCCGTTCGACCAGATCTGTGACGCGGGGGTGAAGTGCACGGATCGGCTCTCGCCGACGTTCTTCTCGCGTAAGCGGTTGACGAAGGTGACCACGCAGATCCTCAACACCGACACGACGAAGTGTTCGGGTGCGCAGTACTGCCCGGTTGACTCCTGGACGTTGACGCACCAGTTCCCGGCCACGGGTGACGGGATGAGCCCGTCGCTGTGGCTGGCCTCGATCCAGCAGAGCGGGCTCGTGGGTGGCACTCTCACGCTGCCCAAGGTCACCTTCACCGGTGTCCAGCTGCCCAACCGGGTGGACGCCAACGAGGGCCGCGCGCCCTTGGTCAAGTGGCGCGTCCAAGCGGTGAACAACGAGAGCGGCGGCGAGCTGCGCGTCAATTACGCCGCGGCCGAGTGCAAGCCGGGTGAGCTGCCGGCCGCCGACAAGAACACCAAGCGCTGCTTCCCGCAGCGCTGGGCCCCGCCGAACGAGGCCGAGGTCACCGACTGGTTCCACAAGTACGTCGTGGCGCAGACGGTGGAGGTCGACCGCGTCGGTGGCGCGCCCAACAAGGTCACCGACTACGAGTACCTGGACGGTGGCGCCTGGCGCTACGCCGAGAACATCCTGGTCAAGCCCGAGCACCGCACCTGGTCGGACTGGCGCGGGTACGGCCGGGTCCGGGTGCGCGAGGGTGACGGGCAGGACACCAAGCGCACGCTCACCGAGTTCCGCTACTTCCGGGGCATGCACGGTGACAAGCAGGCCGACGGCTCCAAGCGCAGCGTCCAGGTCGAGGACACCGAGGGCGTCAAGCTGGACGACCTCGACCAGTTGTCCGGGTTCGAGCGGGAGGAGACCCTCTTCGACGGGGACGGCGGGGCGATCCTGACCTCGACCGTCGAGGAGCCCTGGTCGCTGAAGACGGCCGAGTCCACGCAGGGTGGCATCACCAAGACCGCTTACGTGGTGCAGCCCAAGTCGATGGTGACCCGTACCGCGCTGGCCGGCGGCAAGTGGCGGCGCACCGGTGAGGAGCGCGGCTACGACGCCAAGGGCCTGCTCACCCAGGTGGACGACAAGGGTGATCTGGCCGCCGCCGACGACGACCAGTGCACCCGCTACGCCTACGCCCGCAACGACACCTCCTGGATGCTCGACTACACCAGCAGGATCCAGAAGGTGGCCGCGGGCTGCGGCACGGCCGTGTCCACGCTGGCGGCGGGCGAGATCATCTCCGACGAGATGGTCCAGTACGACAACAAGGCGTACGGGCAGGCTCCGAGCAAGGGCGACGTGACCACGGTCCAGCAGCTCGCGTCCGGGGACGGCACGACGGTGACCGACAGCACCCACACGTACGACGTCTACGGTCGCGAGACCAGCGAGACCGACTCCGTGGGGACCAAGTCCACCACCGCCTACCTGCCGGCCACCGGAGCCCAGCCGACCGAGATCACGGAGACGAACCAGCTCGGCTTCGTCGACAAGACCGTGCTCGAACCCGCGTGGGGCGAGCCGATCGCCGAGATCGACGCCAACGGCAAGCGCACGGAAATGGAGCACGACGCGCTCGGCCGCCTCATCAAGGTGTGGCAGAGCGACCGCAGCAAGGCGGCCGGACAGTCGCCGAACACCGAGTACTCGTACCTGATGCGCACCGACGGCCCCAGCGTGGTGACCACCAAGACGCTGCGTGCCGACGGCGGCTACACCACCAGCTACGAGCTGTACGACGGCCTGATGCGCGAGCGTCAGACCCAGGAGCCGGCGCCCCGTGACGACCAGACGCAGGACCCCAACCTGCGTGACGGCCGCACGATCACCGACACCGTCTACAACTCGCTCGGCGAGGTCGCCAAGAACAACACCGGCTACTTCGCCACCGGCAACCCCTCCACCGACCTGCTGGGCGTGGCCGACACCGACGTGCCCAACCAGGTGGTCAACACCTTCGACGGAGCGGGCGACGTCAACGCCCAGGTCCTCAAGTCGAAGGGCACGGAGAAGCTGCGGGTCTCGGCCGTCCGCCAGGGCGACCGGGTGGACATCACCGCCCCGCTGGGCGGCACCGCCACCACCCGCATCGGCGACGCCGACGACCGCATCGTCGAGCTGCGGCAGTACAAGGGCAACACGCCGACGGGCGAGTACGAGTCCACCAAGTACACCTACGACGCCGCCGGCCGGCTGGCCACGGTCACCGACTCGGCGGGCAACGTCTGGCGGCACCACTACGACGTACGCGGCCGGGAGATCAAGTCCGAGGACCCGGACAAGGGCGTCACGACGATGACGTACAACGACGCCGACGAGGTGGTCACCACCACCGACTCCCGCGGCAAGACGCTGTGGTACGGCTACGACGAGCTGGGCCGCAAGAAGGAGCTGCGTGAGGGCTCGGCGAGCGGCACGCTGCTGGCCGAGTGGAAGTACGACGCGCTGGCCAAGGGCCACATGAACGCCAGCATCCGCTACGCCGGCGGGCAGGCGTACAAGGCCGAGATCAACGCCATCGACGCCGACTACCGCACGCTGCGCCAGACGGTCACCATCCCGGACCGCGAAGGCAAGCTGGCCGGCTCGTACGTGCTCAACACCCGCTACACGCTCGACGACCAGGTGCAGTCGGTCAGCTTCCCGGCCGTGGGCGGCCTGGACGAGGAGCAGGTCGTCTACACCTACGACGAGCTCGGCCAGGCGATCAAGGTCGGCGGCCTGTCGACGTACGTCCTCGCGGCCCGCTACTCCAAGCTGGGCGAGACCAGCCAGCTGGAGCTGGGCACGGGAGGGAAGAAGACCTGGCTCACCTACACCCACGACGAGGCCACCCGCAGGCTGACCAGGTCGCTCCTGGACAGGGAGGGCGCCGCGTCGACCGACCTCGACCTGAACTACACCTACGACCCCGCGGGCAACATCACCAAGATCGCGGAGAAGGCCCAGAACCAGGACACGCAGTGCTTCAAGTATGACCATCTGCGCCGCCTCACCTCGGCGTGGACGGCCACCGACGACTGCGCCAGCGGCACCCCGCAGTCGGACAAGATCGGCGGTGTGGCTCCGTACGCGGTCAGCTACGCCTACGACTCCACCGGAAACCGGATCAAGGAGACCAAGCACGCCTGGGGCGGCGGGGCCGAGAGCACCCGCACCTTCACCTACCCGGAGGCCGGCGGCAAGCAGCCCCACGCCCTGCAGAGCGTCGGCTCGGACCTGTTCGAGTACGACGCCACCGGCAACACCACCAGGCGCAAGGTCGGCAACGTCGACCAGACCCTGGTCTGGGACGCCGAGGGCAACCTCGAGTCGGTGACGGAGGCGGGCAAGACCACCTCCTTCATCTACGACGCGGAGGGCGACCGGCTGATCCGCAAGACGCCGACCGACGCCACCCTCTACATCGACGACATGGAGCTGCGCTTCGACTACGGCAAGAACGTCGTCGAGCAGACCCGCTACTACACCATCAACGACCAGCCCATCGCGGTACGCACGCCCGACAACCAGGTCTACTTCCTGGCCAACGACCACCTCGGCACCGCGCAGGCCGCGATCAACGCCGGGACCGGTGAGCTGGCCATACGGAGGATGACGCCGTTCGGCGAGGACCGGGGCTCACCGCCACCGTGGTGGCCCGGCCAGCGCGGATTCGTCGGTGGCACGCATGACGCGACGACCGGGCTCGTGCACCTGGGCGCCCGCGAGTACGACCCCAAGAACGGCCGCTTCATGTCGGTCGACCCCGTCATCGACGAGGACGACCCGCAGCAGCTCAACGCCTACGCCTACGCCAACAACAGCCCCGTCACCATGAGTGACCCCGACGGCCAGCTGTTCTGGATCGTGGTCGGCATCGCGGCCAGGATCGCGGCCCGCATCATCGCCAGGAAGCTCGCCCAGGCGGCGGCCAGGCGGGCGGCGCTCGCGGCGGCCCGGGCGGCGGCCAGGCGCGCGGCCATCGCGGCGGCCAAGCGCCGGGCGGCGGCACTGGCCAGGAAGAAGGCCATGGAGCTGGCCAGGAAGAGAGCCGCCATCGCGGCAGCACGTAAGAGGGCACTCGCCGCGGCCAAGAAGGCGGCGGAGAAGGCCAGGAAGGCGGCGCAGGCCGCGGCCAAGCGCCGTGCCGCGGCGGCGAAGGCGAGAAGGGAGGCCAGGAGGAAGGCCGCAGAGGCGGCGGCGAAGCGGCGGGCCGCCCTGGCGTCCAGGGCCAGGAACCACCGGGCCGGCAGACGCCCGGCGGCGCTCCAGCGAGGGCACCGGCCGGCGTGGCGGCCGACCAGCCACAGGGCGGTACAGCGGTCCTCACCGCCCAAGACGGGCCGTTCGCCGGTGCGTCCCGGCCAGGTCTACCGGAACGACGGAACCGTGCAGCCGACGCAGTCCGTGAGCGTCTACCGCAACGGGGAGATGTACCCGGACGGGCCGCCTCCGCCCAGCATCGCCCGGCCCGGCGGCTCCGGCCAGGGCCAGAAGCAGCTCTTCAAACCGGAGAAGATCGAGCCCGAGAACACCAGGACGGGCACGATCGCCGAGGCCGGAGCAAAGGTCACCAACTGGTTCAACAAGAGCGGGCTGGACGACGCCATCGACCTGCTCGACATCCTCCTCGGTTGACCGCCCCGCCGGTGCGGGACCCTCGCGGTCCCGTGCCGGCACCCGCTCCCGGCACGGGCTCGTGCCGGGAGCATCCTCCTGCCGGCGCGGGGCCTTTCCAGGGCCTCGCGCCGGTGGCGTTTCCGGTCATAGGGCCCGCCCTCGCACTGGCGTCGCTCAATCAGTAGAATCTTGTTCGGTTTCGAGCGAGGAGGCACTGTGGACGCGTTTGCTCTCACCGGTAAGAACGCTCTGGTCACGGGGGCGTCGAAGGGGATCGGGCGGGCCATCGCGCTCGCGTACGCCGAGGCGGGGGCCGACGTGGCGCTCGTGTCCCGGTCGGCCGAGGCCCTGGCCGAAGTGGGCAAGGAGGTCGAGGCGCGGGGCAGGCGCGCGGTCGTCATCCCGGCCGACCTCACCGACCGCGACGCCGCCACCGGGGCCGTGGCCGCGGCCATCGACGGGCTCGGGCACCTCGACATCGTGGTCAACAACGCGGGCGGCTCCAACTTCCTGGTCGAGTTCAAGGACCTGCGGCTGTCGGGGTGGGACAAGCTCATGCGCCTCAACCTCGACTCGGCCATGACCGTCTGCCACACGGTCGCCCCCCACCTGCTGGCGCAGGGCGAGGGCACGGTCATCAACGTGGCCTCCGTGGCGGCGCTCGGGGCGCCCTTCCTGGCGCCCTACGCCGCCGCCAAGGCCGGGTTGGTGGCGTTGACGAAGACGCTGGCCGTGGAGTGGGCCCAGTCGGGGGTACGGGTCAACGCCCTGTGCCCTGGGTGGACGGCCACCGACCTCAACCGCAACCTCTGGGAGGACGAGAGCGCCGGGGCCGCCACGGTCGCGAGTGTGCCCATGCGGCGCTGGGGGACGGTGGAGGAGATGGCTCAGCCGGCGGTGTTCCTGGCCAGTTCGGCTTCGGCGTACATGACGGGTCAGGTGCTGTTCGTGGACGGCGGCGCTACCGCCATATAGGTCTTTATGGCTGTTTTTACGGAAGCGGTCAGCGTTATCGGTTATATCGGCATTGGCATGGAGTGCTTGCTGCCGTGAACCGGGTTACCGTGTGATCCGTGCAGCTCTACACGAGATCGTCCGGGACCGGGCTCCCGGTTGTGCTGCTTCACGCGTTCCCGCTGTCGTCGGCCATGTGGCTGGCCCAGCGGGAAGGGCTGGCCAAGGCATGCCGGGTCATCACACCGGACCTGCGCGGCTTCGGCGGTTCACGGCTGGGCGACGACGAACCGTCCCTCGACCTGATGGCCGACGACGTCGCCAGGCTGCTCGACGACGAGGGCATCGACAGGGCGGTGGTCGGCGGGCTGTCCATGGGCGGCTACGTGACCATGGCGTTCTGCCGCCGCCACGCCGACCGGGTGCTCGGTGTGATCCTGGCCGACACCAAGGCCGGCGCTGACCCGCCCGCGGCGAGGGACAACAGGGAGCGCATCGCCCAGGCCGTGCTCGCCGACGGCAGCGAGGTGCTGGTCAGCGAGGTGCTTCCCGGGCTCATCGGGCCGACGACCAAGGAGCGGCGGGCCATGGTGTTCGGGCGGGTCAAGGGGCTGGTGCAGTCCGCGCCGCCGGGCGCCGTCGCCTGGGCGCAGCGGGCCATGGCCGCCCGGCCCGACTCCTTCGACACGCTGAGCACGCTGAAGGTGCCGCTGCTCGCTGTCGTGGGGGAGGAGGACGAGCTGGCGCCGCCCGCCGAGGCCGAGGCGATGGTGCGGGCCGTGCCCGACGGGCGGCTGGAGATCATCCCGAAGGCCGGCCATCTGAGCGCCGTCGAGCAGCCCGAGGCGTTCAACGCGGCGGTGGCCGAGTTCCTCGACACCGACCTCGGCGGCTCCCGCTCCTGACCACCTGCCCGGTCCCCTTGCGTCTCAAGGGGCCTCAGCCGGAGTGTGGCGGCTCCTTCGGGTACGGCGGGTGTACGACGACGCCCCTTGCACCGAGGGCCCTCAGGCGCGCTCCTGGCGCGGTACCACGATCTCGCGGATGATCAGCGAGATCGCCGCGGCCACCGGGATGGCCAGCAGGGCGCCGACGATGCCCAGCAGCGCGCCGCCGAACAGCGCGGCGATCACCGTCACGGCCGGCGTCACGTCCACCGAGCGCTTCATCACCCTCGGGTAGATGAAGTAGTTCTCGACCTGCTGGTAGACGAGGAAGAAGATCGCGCAGGCGATGCCGGCGGGCACCGACTGCAGGAACGCGACGCCGGTCACGAGCACCGCGCCGAGCGTGGCGCCCACCAGCGGGATCAGGTCCGTCAGCGCCACGACCAGGGCGAGCGCGAGTGCGTACTGGACGCCTGCGACGGACAGGAAGACCCAGGCCAGGACGCCCGCGATGACCGAGATCAGCACGTTGCCCGCGACGTACCCGCCGATGCCGGTGAGGATCTGCTCGCTGATCGCCCGCGTCCGCTCCCTGCGGGAGGCCGGTACGAGCTGGAGCAGGTAGCCCTTGATCGTGTTCAGTGAGCCGAGGAAGTAGAGCATGAGCACCAGCAGCGTCACCGTGGTGTACACGCCGTTCAGCACCACGAGCCCCGCGCCCATGATCCCGGTGGCGAGCGAAGGCCCCAGCGTGGTCGTCACGAACGTCTTGAGCTGCGCCAGGATCTGGTAGTCCGCGTCGAGCTGGTGCAGCGTGGGATTCCTGCCGAGCTCGGTGACATAGCCGGGCACCGCCGCCACGAACTCCGTCAACTGCTGGCTCACCGGCGGCACCACGGCCAGGCCGAACAGCGCGAACGCCACGATGACCCCGGCGAACACGATCGAGATCGCGCCCCGTCTGGCCAGTCCGCGCCGCTGGAGGGCCTCGACGGCGGGGTTGAGACCGACGGCGAGGAACATCGCCACCACGACCAGGATGATCGTGCTCAGCGACTTGACGACCATCTGGGCGATCGCGATCGCCGTCAGCACCCCGAGCCCGCCGACCAGTCCGAACAGGAAGGGGCCCCGGGCGAGCGGCTTCCCGGGCAGTCCGTACGGTTGCGCGGCGTCGTCGCTCTGCTGAGCCCGGTTCTCCGCGGTCTTCGGACGCTCTGCGGCGGCAGTGGGCTCGGTATCCGCGGACAAGGTGACTCCCAGGGAAGGCAAGCTGATAGCAAAAAGAGAGCCTAGCGACCATCAGGTCGCCAGGCTCTCTCTCCTACCTGCTATTCAGCCCCCGTGTGCAGCCCTGTAGCCGACCGGGCCGCTACTCCTGCCACCATTCGGCGTCGTCCTCGGACTTGGTCTCCACCTTGGGGGCGGGCGTCGCGACCGGGGCCTCGACGACGGAGGGCGCGGCGAGCGCGGGCTTCGGCGGGGCGGCCGTGACCGCGGGCTCCGGCTCCATGCCCGGCAGGGCCGCGCCACCGAGCAGCTGGCGCAGCTGGGCGAGGTGGCTGGTGATGCTGTCGCGCTGGCGGGTGAGCTCGTCGACCTGGCGCTGCATCGCCGTGCGGGTGCGCTCGGCCTCGGTCTTGGCCTCGGTGACGATCGTCTCGGCGCTCGACTTGGCCTCGGTGACGATGGTCTCCGCGCTCTTGCGGGCGTTCGCGACGAGCTGCTTGGCGTGCAGGTCGGCCTCGCGGCGGGTCTGCTCGGCCTGCTGGGTGGCCTTGGTGGCCCGCGACTCGGCGGTCGCGGCCCGCTGCTCGGCCTCGGCGACCAGCTTCTGCGTGGCGGCCTGCGCCGTGGCGTGGCGCTCGGCCTCCTGGCGCTCGGCCTCCTCGCGGCGGGAGGCGAGCTGGATCTCGAACTCGGCCTCGTCCTGCGCCCGCTTGGCCTCGGACTCCTCCAACACCCGCTGGGCCTGCGCGCGCATCTCGTCGGCCTGCCGCTTGGCGGTGGTGAGCACCTCGTCGCGCTCGCGCTTGGTCGAGGCCCGCAGCTGGGCGACCTCGCGCTCGGTGGTGGTGCGGAGCTTGGCGATCTCGCGCTCGGCGTCGGCCCGCTTCTCCGCCACCTCGTGGTCGGCCGTGGCCCGCAGCTTGGCGACCTCGCGCTCGGTGGTGTTGGTCAGCTCGTCGGCCTCGCGGCGCGCGGTGGAGCGGATCTCATCGGCGTCCCGCTCGGCCGCGGTGCGCATCTCGTCGCTCTCGCGGGTGGCCTGGGCACGCTTGTCCGCGGCCTCCGCCTCGGCGGCGGCGCGCAGGTCGGCGGCCTCGACCTTGGCGGCGGCCTTGATCTCGTTGGCCTCGGACCTGGCGGCCTGCACGAGCTCGGTGGCCTGCTCCTCGGCCAGGCGGAGCAACTGCTCGATGCGGGCGCCGAGGCCGGAGTAGGTCGGGCGCTCCTGCTCCTGCAGCTGGCGCTGGGAGTCGGACAGATCGCGCTGCAGGCTCGTGACCTGCTCGCGGGCCTGGCGAAGCTCTCCGTCAAGCTGCTTGAGGTGATCGTGGACCTGATGCCGGTCGTAACCACGGAGCACCACGTCGAACTCGCGCGCTGGGGCGTCCTCGAAGAAGTTGTTGAGCTGGGCGTCGATGTCGGACTGCATGGAGGCTCGATCCTGGGTTGTCGAGACGGCTACACGGGCCGGACGGGGGGTTCGGGGCATCCGATCCAGGAGCCTGTGCCTCGCGGCAGGCTCCATGTCCGGTGGAAGGTCAAGCGTACTCCGCTGGTGCCACCTGCGAAGCCCCGTCCAGCTTTCTGCGTGACTAGTTACATATGCGTGTTTTACGCCATTTCTAGTGCTCGGCCGCCTGGACCAACTCCGTCAGCATTCCTCCCACGTCCTTGGGGTGCAGGAACGCGATCTGCGAGCCCATCGACCCGTGCCTGGGACGCTCGTCCAGCAGCCGCACACCCTTCTCGTTGATCTTAGCCATGGCGTCCTCGACATCGGGCACGCCGAATGCCACGTGGTGGACGCCCTCCCCCCGCTTGGCCAGGAATTTCCCCACAGGGGAGTCGTCTGAGAGAGGCTCCAGAAGCTGAATGTAGGAGCCCCCGCCTTCGCCGTCGGCGATGTGCAGCATGGCCTCCTTGACGCCTTGCTCCTCGTTCACCTCCCGTGCCACGACGGTCAGCTCGAACGTCTCCGAGAAGAACGCGATCTTCTCCTCGAGGTTCCTGCACGCGATCCCGATGTGGTCGATCCGCATGAACATGTGTGGTCCACCTCCATAGCCGGCGTCCGCCTACTCGTGGGTATGGTGTCAAAGAACCCGACGTGAGCGTAGGAGGCCGTTGTCATGTCCAGTTCCGTCATCGTGGCCGGAGCTCGCACCCCCATCGGCAAACTCCTGGGATCCCTGTCCGGGCTGCCTGCCGTGGAGCTCGGGGGCATCGCCATCAAGGCGGCCCTGGAGCGCGCCGGAGTGGCGCCGGAAGCGGTCGAGTACGTCATCATGGGCCAGGTCCTCCAGGCCGGCGCGGGCCAGATCCCCTCCCGCCAGGCCGCCGTCAAGGCGGGCATCCCGATGACCGTCCCCTCCATCACCGTCAACAAGGTATGCCTGTCGGGCCTCGACGCCATCGCGCTGGCCGACCAGCTCATCCGCGCGGGCGAGTTCGACATCGTGGTGGCCGGCGGCATGGAGTCCATGACCAACGCCCCCCACCTCCTGCCGGGCCTGCGCAAGGGCGTCAAGTACGGCGGCGCGGACGTCGTGGACTCGATGGCTCACGACGGTCTGTTCTGCGCGTTCGACCAGTGCGCGATGGGGGAGTCGACGGAGCGCCACAACGCCCGGCTCGGCATCGGCCGCGAGGAGCAGGACGCCCTGTCGGCGCGCTCCCACCAGCTGGCCGCCGCCGCCGTCAAGAACGGCGTCTTCGAGGACGAGATCGTCCCCGTGGAGATCCTGCAGCGCCGCGGCGAGCCGCTGATCGTCCGCGAGGACGAGGGCGTACGCGGCGACACGACCCTGGAGACCCTCGCCAGGCTCCGCCCGGCCTTCGCGGCGGACGGCACCATCACGGCAGGCTCGGCCTCGCAGATCTCGGACGGGGCGTGCGCCGTGGTGGTCATGTCGAAGTCCAAAGCGGAAGAGCTGGGCCTGGAGTGGCTGGCCGAGATCGGCAGGCACGGCAACGTGGCGGGCCCCGACGCCTCCCTGCAGTCCCAGCCGGCCAACGCCATCAAGCAGGCGATGGCCAAGCAGGGTGTGACGGCCGGCGACCTGGACCTGGTGGAGATCAACGAGGCCTTCGCCAGCGTGGTCCTGCAGTCCGTCAAGGAGCTGGACGTCCCCCTCGACAAGGTGAACGTCAACGGGGGCGGCATCGCCCTGGGTCACCCGATCGGGGCGTCGGGCGCGAGGATCGTGCTGACTCTGGCGTACGAGCTGAGGCGGAGGGGCGGCGGGCTCGGCGCAGCGGGCCTGTGCGGCGGCGGCGGCCAGGGCGACGCCCTGCTCATCACCGTCCCCAAGCGGTAGGAGCCTGTCGGGGCGGCCGGTCATCCGGCCGCCCTTT
The DNA here is from genome assembly GCF_040674955.1 of Nonomuraea sp. NPDC049695. Taxonomy (NCBI): domain Bacteria; kingdom Bacillati; phylum Actinomycetota; class Actinomycetes; order Streptosporangiales; family Streptosporangiaceae; genus Nonomuraea; species Nonomuraea sp. NPDC049695. Next base: position 111,649 of record NZ_JBFANV010000005.1, read on the forward strand.
CTGCGGCCGTGTGATGTAAAGAATTCTAGACATCGCGTCTGAGTTGTTTTACATTCCAACCATGGCACCCGAAGAGAAACGCGCATGGATCATGGCGGTGGTCTCGGCCTGCGCCTACGGCGCCTATGTCGCGATCATCCTGGGCAGAGCCCGGAGCATCCCCATCACCGAGGTGCCGTACGCGGCCACGCTGCTGTGGAGCGTCGGGGGCGCGATCGCGGCGACGATCGTGCTGAACATCGCGGTCTCGATGGCCTCCCCGAGGGACATCGGCAAGAAGGACCAGCGCGACAGAGAGATCCATCGCTACGGCGAGTACACCGGCCAGTGGTGCCTCGTGCTGGGCGGTGTCGCGGCCCTGTGGATGGCGATGGCCGAGGTCGACCACTTCTGGATCGCGAACGCGATCTACCTGGCGTTCGTCCTGTCGAGCGTCCTGGGATCCGCGCTGAAGATCATCGCCTACCGCCGTGGCCTGCCGTCATGGTGAAGCCCACCAAGGTCACCAACTCGATCCGGGCCCTGCGGTTCGCGCACGGTGAGATGACGCAGGCGGAGCTGGCGGAAAGGGTGGGGGTGACGCGCCAGACCATCATCGCCATCGAGCAGGGCCGCTACTCGCCGTCGCTCGAGATGGCGTTCCAGATCGCGCGGGTGTTCGGGGTGCCGCTCGATGACGTGTTCCAATATCCGGACGGAGAAGCGTCATGAAAGCGATCGTTCACGACACGTATGGGTCCGCTGACGTCCTGAAATACGTGGACACTGCGCGCCCGGTGCCCGGCCGGGGCGACGTCCTGGTACGCGTGCACGCGGCCGGCCTCGACATGGGCGTCTGGCATCTCATGGAGGGCGTGCCGTACGTGATGCGTCCGGCCATCGGACTCCGCGCCCCCAAGACCAGGGGGCTCGGCACGGACATCGCGGGCACGGTCGAGTCAGTGGGAGAGGACGTGACCCGGTTCCGGCCGGGCGACCGCGTCTTCGGCACGTGTGGCGGCGGCGCTTTCGCCGAGTACGCGTGCGCCCGCGAGGACAGGCTCATGCCGATCCCGGAGAACCTCGCCTTCGAGCCGGCGGCGGCCATCCCGACCTCGGCCATCACCGCCCTCCAGGCACTGCGCGACCAGGGGCGGGTACGGGCGGGACAGCAGGTGCTGGTCATCGGGGCCGGCGGGGGAGTGGGGACGTACGCGGTGCAGCTGGCCAAGGCGTTCGGCGCGGAGGTCACCGGGGTGTGCAGCGCGGCGAAGGCCGACCTCGTACGGTCGATCGGCGCCGCGGAGGTCGTCGACTACACGCGCGAGGACTTCGCCGACGGGAGATGCCGTTACGACCTCATCGTCGACACGGCGGGCAACCGCTCGCTGTCCCGTCTCCGTCGCGCCCTGACCCCTCGGGGAACGTTGGTCATCGTCGGCGGCGAAGGCGGCGGGCGATGGCTGTCGGGCCTGGACCGTCAGCTCCGGACCGCTCTGCTGGCGCCGTTCGCCCGCCGGCGGCTCCGAGTGGTCTTCGCATTTCCCCGGGAGTCGGACTTACGGCAGTTGGCGGAGCTCGCCGGTGCCGGCCGGTTCACGCCCGTCATCGACAGGACGTTCCCGCTGAGCGAGGCCCCTGACGCCATCCGTCTCCTGCTGCGCGGCCAGGTGCGAGGCAAGGCCGTCATCACCGTACCGGCCGGTTAGTCTCGACCGGCCGGTTAGTCTCGCCGCATGGCGAGGGTCCTGGTCACTGGAATGTCGGGCACGGGCAAGTCGAGCGCGCTCAAGGTCCTGGCCTCGCGCGGCCACAGGACCGTCGACACCGACACCGACGAATGGAGCCACTGGGTGACGGCGCCCGACGGTTCGCCGGACTGGGTGTGGCGCGAGGACGCGATGGCCGTCCTGCGTGATCTGGCCCTCGTGGAGCCGCTGCTGCGGGCCACGTCCACGCATGAGATCGACGCCTCCGCGCCGCTCGACAGCGTCGTACGGCAGCTGGAGGCCCTTGCATAGCGCGATGCCCCGGTCCGACCAGGAAGGGACCGGGGCATCGCGACGCTGGCGTCATGAACCCGTGACGCCGCCCCCTTACGGGGGCTGTTCAGCCCGGCCGCGAGGGAGGCTGCGGCCGGGCTGCTTGTGTGCGGTCATGAGGAGAGGAGCTTGGCGAGGACCGAGCGGTTACGGCGCTCGGACCGCAGGCCCTTGCCGGCCTCTCGCGCGCGCCGCTCCTCGGCGGCCGCCCGCCGGAGTTCGGAGGCGCGGTACTGCATGACGGAGTATTCGAGTTCGGCGTTCATCCGAGTGCCCCTTGTGTTTCGTGCTTCTTCTTCCTTGCACTCTTAAGACTCGTCCTAAGGCCCTCCCCGACACATCGGGCGGATGCCTTATCTAAGGAGGTAAGAGCAGATAGGGAGGTACTTAGGAGGGTGCACAGGGGCACTAAGGCACCCATAGGGAGCTAGGGCTCGTCCGTGTACTTCACCGTGACCTTGGTGAAACCGAGCGATTTCAGCAGGCCCGTCATCATCGCCTTGGTGTTGGCGTCCGCGCGGGCGCGCAGGTCGCTCGCGACCGCCGCCTCTGTGATCTTCTTCTCCGCCAGCAGGTACAGCTCACGCTGATCGCTCGGCGACCCGGACAGGAAGTCGTGGACCCGGTCGAACAGGCCGCGCTGCTGCGCGTACACGTACGACCGGTTGTTGTCCAGGTTCGGCTTCTCCAGTTGCGCCCGGGGCAGGCGCACGGTCGCCTGGGTGCGGTCCTCGGAGACCGTCACCGCGTTCGTGGCCAGGCCGGAGAAGTCCACGTACGCGTCCACCCCGCCCGCCCCGACGAACAGCGTGCGGGTGCCCTTGATCGAGTCGGGCAGGAAGTTGGCGTCCTTCTCCAGGTCCACGACGACCTGGAAGTTCCCGGTCGCGGCCTCGAAACGGCTCAGGTCCTTGATCGACTGCAGGAGGACCGGCTGGCTGCGGTCGACGGTCCGCTCACCGAGCGGGTTCAGCCAGGTCCAGGCCAGGCGGCCGCCCACGACGAGCAGGACCGCCAGGACGAGGAGCCCCGCTACATATCGCCACCTGCGGCGCCGCTCGGGGGCGACCCCGGGCGGCAACGTACGGGAAGTCGTCATGCGACCATGACTACCCGCCCGGCGATCACCATTCCCAGCCGTCAGGTGACATCTTCCAATCCGGCCGTCAGTCAGTCGGGGATCCCATGCCGGCCATGGACGTGCTGGGCGCCGAGTTCGGCGTGCCCTCGGTCTCCGGGTACACCGGATACACGTGGGTCGACTCCGGCGACGGGTGGGCCGAGGACGGCGCCACCTGCGCCCGCGCCGGGCCTCCGCCGAAGTACGTGCTCGACAGCCCGCAGTTCTGGAAGTCGCTGTAGAACATCCGCAGCCACTCCCGCCGCTGGTGCTCGCTCAGCCACGAGAACCACGACGCCGCGTACTGGTGCTCGGGCAGCGGGCCCCCGGGCAGCGGCTCGCCGCGCAGCCACGCCATCACGATCTCCCGGTAGCCGTCCGCCACCGTGCCCGGGCAGCGGGCGGCCAGGGACTCGATGTACTCGTACGCGGCCTCCTCGGCGAACCCCGCGGAGAGGTCGGGCACGTGGATGGGCGCCAGCCCGTTCGACGGCTTCAGCTCCTCCTCCAGCGGCCGCTGCTCCACCCGCGTGAACGCCGCGGGCGTGCCCGCCAGCCGCGAGGCGATCTGCGTGAAGGTCGCGCTCAGCTCGGTCAGCCCCGCCCGCATCCCCGGATGCACGCACACCGTGATCGGCCAGTCCTGGCAGCTGTAGGCGATGTCCACGGCCGCGGCCGGCTTCGGCTGGGCCAGCACCCGGGCCACGCCCGTCCCTGCCGCCAGCACCGACAGCAGCGCGCACGCCAGCACCAGCGCCTGCCTGGTCACCAGCGCCGCCCAGCCGAGCAGCAGCGCCGCCGTGAGGCCGAGCAGCCAGATGGTCTGGTCGAGGAACGGCGCCCCGCTCAACCCCTGGAACAGGTCGTACGGCTCCCCGGTGCCGGGCGCCAGCTGGTCGGCCCAGCCGCGGTCCTCGGCCAGCCACGAGAACAATCCGTAACAGGCGAGCCCGGCCAGGGGCGGCGTGAACGCCCTGGGCAGCACCCACCCGGCCACCCATCCGATCACCGAGTACAGGGCCAGCCCCGCCATGCCCATCCCGAGACCGGACAGGCTCAGGCGCCCCGCCTGGTCGGTGATCACCGTCTTGACCGCCAGCACCAGCACCGTCGCCCCGAACGAGCACATGACGACCACCACGATCGCCAGCGGCGCCTTCAGCGCCCGCCACGTCGTGAGCGATCGCCCGCGCAACGCCCTGCGCTTGCGCAGCGCCACCCAGGCCGCGAAGGCCGCGGCCACGGGCCCGGTCATCCGCAGCGAGCCGATGACGGCGGCCACGATGTTCTCCCACGCGTCCACGCCGGGTATCAGGACGTTCCACGCCGCCACCAGGCCGAGAGCCATGAGCACGGCCACCGTGACGGCCGCGCTGTGTTTCAGCTCCTCTCGTGAAACGCCCGCGTGCTCACGCACCCTTTTCCTCGTTGACGTTCATCAAGCACCCCCCGTGCCCCTCGGCAAGACGAAAACGGTCAGTCCGGCCTGTCCCCACAGGCCGATGGACTTGGCTTCCGCGTCACCATGTGTACGAGAACCATAACTGAGCGTGATGATTGACGTCCGTATTCTTGGTCAAGCGGGGATGCCTGTTGCTCCAGGTCACCGGACGAACCGGGATGACCGGCGCGCTAGCGTATGCGCTGTGTCGCAGCCCAAGCCGCTCAACCTGCCGTTCGACCCCATCGACCGCGCCGCGGAGAGCTGGCGTGCCCACTTCGGGCCCTCCGCCGCCATGGCCGCGGTGACCTCGATCATGCGAGCACACCAGATCCTGCTGTCGCAGCTCGACGCGCTGCTCAAGCCGTACGGCCTGACGTTCGCCCGGTACGAGGCCCTCGTCCTGCTGACCTTCAGCAAGACGGGCGCGCTCCCGCTGTCCAAGATCGGCGAACGGCTCATGGTCCATCCCACGAGCGTCACGAACACGGTGGACAGGCTGGAGAAGTCCGGTTTCGTCATCCGGCTGCCCAACCCGCGCGACGGGCGCGGCGTGCTCGCCGAGATCACCAAGGCCGGCAGGGACGTCGTGGAGCGGGCCACCCGCGACCTGATGGACGCCGAGTTCGGCCTGACGATGTACGCCGAGGACGAACTCCACCAGATGTTCGCCCACCTGCGCACCCTCAGGGTGGCGGCGGGAGACTTCGAAGAGGGCGGCGGGTGACTCGTCGCCTCGACGATGCGGCAAGATGAAGAGCATGGCGGACTTCTCTAGGCCCGGGTCGCTCTACGGAGCGATTGACCTGGGCGCGCGCAAGCAGGCCCTTGAGGCGCAGGCCCGGCGGGAGGCGGCGGGTCCCCAGGCGGCCTCGTCGGCCTCGGTCGTCGACGTGACCGAGGAGACGTTCACGACCGAGGTCATCGACCGGTCGATGACCGTGCCCGTGGTGCTCGACCTGTGGTCGCCGAGGGCGCCGGGCAGCGCCCAGCTCAGCCCGGTGCTGGAGAAGGTGGTCGGCGAGCTCGGCGGCAGGGCCGTGCTGGCCAAGGTCAACGTCGACACCAGCCCGCAGATCGCCCAGGCGCTGCGCGTGCAGGCCGTGCCGACCGTGCTGGCGATCTTCCAGGGTCAGGCCGTCACCGGCTTCCAGCAGGTGCTGCCCGAGCAGGAGGTGCGCCGCTGGCTCGACGAGCTGATGGGCGCGGTCGAGCAGTTCTACCAGGCCAACCCCGGCGCCCGGCCCGAGACGGCGGCCGGTGACCAGGAGGAGCCCGTGGGGCCGCCGGTCGACCCCGACATCGTGGCCGCCGAGCAGGCCATCGAGAAGGGCGACCTCGACGCGGCGGCGGCGGCCTACGAGCGCCTGCTGGCCCGCGCGCCCGGCGACGAGGACGCCAAGATGGGCCTGGCCGGCGTCAACCTGATCAAGCGCACCGAGGGCGTCGACCCCGCGGACGTCCAGCGGCGGCTGCAGGCCCCCGACGACATCGACGCGCACCTGCTCGCCGCCGACCTGGAGATGCTGTCCGGCTCGGTCGACGAGGCGTTCGCCCGCATCATCGCCGTGGTCAAGCGCACCTCGGGTGACGAGCGCGACAAGGCCAGGCGTCATCTGCTCGGCTTGTTCGACGCGTTGCCGGCCGACGACCCATCTTTGGCGAAAGCCCGTAGAGCTTTGGCGAGCGCACTGTTCTAACCTGGGTGTATGCGGGTCGTCACCATATCCGCGACATACGGCACGGCCGGCAGCCAGATCGGCCCGGCCGTCGCGGAGCGTCTCGGTGTGCCCTTCGTCGACCGCGCCATCCCCAGCGCCGTGGCCCAGGAGCTGGGCTGCACGCTGGAGGAGGCGCTGGCCCACGACGACCGGGCCGAACACGGCCTCGGCAGGCTGCTCTCGGGTGCGATGCGGCTGCCCACGGTCACCTTCGGCGGTGTGGACATGTACGTGCCGGGCGCGATGCCGCTCGCGCCCGAGGAGTTCGTCCGCCGTACCGAACGCATGCTCAAGGACATGGCCGGCGACCAGGGCGGGGTGTTCCTCGGCCGGGCGGGGGCCGTGGTGCTGGCCGACCACCCGGGCGCGCTGCACGTCCGGCTCGACGCGCCGATCAAGCGCAGGATCCGGCAGACGGCCACGCTCGGAGGGATGAGCGAGCGCGACGCCCGCAAGATCATCGAGGACAACGACCGCGCCAGAGTGTCGTACGTACGCCACTTCTACCGCGTGGATCCGACTGACCCCCGTCAATATCACCTGGTGATCGACAGCACCACGATCCCCGTTCCGACATGCGTCGATCTGATCGTCACGGCGGCCGAGGCACTGGACTGACCTGGGGAGCCCTATCATGGGGGACATTCTTGGTCAGTCCCGAAGGAGCGATTGACGTGGCGACCGTCCCGAGTGTGTCGTACTCCATCACCGTGCGTCTCGAGGTTCCGGCCGGCGGCAAGGCCGTCAGCCAGCTCACCCACGCCGTAGAGTCGGCAGGGGGTGTCGTCACCGCGCTCGACGTCAGCAACGCGGGCCATGAGAAGCTCCGCATCGACGTGACCTGCGCCGCCAGGGACACCGACCACGCCCAGACCATCGTCGACCAGCTCGAGGCCGTCGAGGGCGTCGTCATCCACAAGGTGTCCGACCGCACGTTCCTCATGCACCTCGGCGGCAAGATCGAGATGAAGTCGAAGGTGCCGCTGCGCAACCGCGACGAGCTGTCCATGGCGTACACGCCGGGCGTGGCGCGCGTGTCGATGGCCATCGCGCGCAACAAGGAGGACGCCAGGCGCCTGACCATCAAGCGCAACACGGTCGCCGTCGTCACCGACGGCTCGGCCGTGCTGGGGCTGGGCAACATCGGCCCCGAGGCCGCGCTGCCGGTGATGGAGGGCAAGGCTGCGCTGTTCAAGCGGTTCGCGGGCATCGACGCCTGGCCGATCTGCCTCGACACGCAGGACGTCGACGAGATCGTCCGCACGGTGCAGGTGATCGCGCCCGGGTTCGGCGGGATCAACCTCGAGGACATCGGCGCACCGCGCTGCTTCGAGGTGGAGCGGCGGCTGCGCGAGCTGCTCGACATCCCCGTCTTCCACGACGACCAGCACGGCACGGCGATCTGCGTGCTCGCCGCCCTCACCAACGCGCTGCGGGTCGTCGACAAGAGCATCGAGAACGTCAAGATCACCATGGCGGGCGCGGGCGCGGCCGGCAACGCGGTGCTGCGGCTGCTGCTGGCGGCCGGCGCGCGCAATGTGGTCGTGTGCGACTACCTGGGGGCCGTGCACCGCGGGCGCGACGACCTCGACGAGTCGCTGCAGTGGATCGCCGACCACACCAACGCCGAAGGCTACTCGGGCGACCTGCGGGGAGCGGTCAAGGACGCCGACGTCTTCGTGGGCGTCTCCGCGCCGGGCATCCTGACCGGTGACGACATCGCCACGATGGCCAAGGACGCGGTGGTGTTCGCGCTGGCCAACCCGGAGCCCGAGGTGTCGCCCGACGACGCCCGCGAGCACGCGGCCGTGGTGGCCACGGGGCGCTCCGACTACCCCAACCAGATCAACAACGTGCTGGCCTTCCCCGGCGTCTTCCGCGGGCTGCTGGACGCGCAGGCGGACGGGGTGACGCAGGAGATGCTGCTGGCCGCCGCCGGCGCCCTCGCCGCCGTCGTGACGCCGGAGGAGCTGGGTCCCAACTACATCATCCCCAGCGTGTTCCACCCCGACGTGGCGACCGCCGTCGCCGCCGCCGTGCGTGAATCCGCCGGCGGCCGCGCGCGCGGCTTCACCGAGGCGTAAGGCTCGATACGGCCGGGCACGGGCGGCGCCACCCGCCGTCAAGGGGGACACTCGCCTCGGAGGGGTCTACAGGGGCGTAGAGACCTTTACGCACCCATCCCCTACGAGACCTGCGTCTCGATGGCGGGCATGAGGTGATAGCTCTCCTGGAAGACCAGGTTGTGGGCGTCGCCGGCGGCGATCACCCGCAACGTGTCGAGCTGCGCCTCCGCGTCCGCCGCGTCGAAGACGTTCATCGGCCAGTCACCGACCGTGTTGCCCCGCAGGTGCGGGTGGTGGAAGTCGCATCCGTAATGGGCCACGACGGCGATCGGCTGGACGTGGCCGGCGCGCTGCTCCGGCCACGTCAGCGACCACATCGCGTTGAGCCCGCCCTCGCGGGACCGGGTGACCCCGCTCGCCACCACTTCACCGGTGCCGAGCAGCAGGTCGGCGTTGACCTCGTCGAGGGCTCTGCGCGCCACCGGGTCCAGCAGTTCGGCGGCCCTGGCGAACAGGCGCTCCTTGTCCTCCCGCGAGACGGCCTGGCCGTGGATGCCGTCGCGAAGATCGCAGAAGTGACGGATCAGGGCTTGGTTCATGGGAGTGCACATGCCACCCCCCTTCCCAGCCGCCGCACGGCCAGACCACTTCCGGTAGCGCTCAGCCGAGCAGCTCCTGGATCCTGTCCCGTACGTCGGCTGTGTCGAGGCCGCGGACCGTGAGCGTCGTGCGGCGGCGTACGACGTCGTCCACCGTGGCCGCCCACTCGCGGTCGCGCGCGTAGACAGCCTGGGCCCAGATGTCGGGACCGTCCGGGTGGATGCGCTCGCCGAGCCCGGGGTCCTCGCGGATGAGCCGGGACAGGTCGAACGCGATCGAGCCGTAATGCGTGGCCAGATGCCTGGCGACCAGCGGGTCCATGCGCGCGCCCGGGTCACGGTCGGTCCACAGCCGCATGGCCACCGCGTCGGGGCTGGCCACGCCCGGGAGCGGTACGGCGGGCAGGATGTCGGCCAGGTCGTCGCCCAGCGGCTGCCCCGGCAGGTGGGCGAGCGTGTCGAGTACGTGCCTGCCGATGTGGCGGTAAGTGGTCCACTTGCCGCCCGCCACCGAGAGCATGCCGCCCGCGCCCCTGGTCAGCACCGTCTCCCGTTTGGCCGCCGTCACCTGGCCTGGCCTGCCGGGCAGCACCCGCAGGCCGGCGAAGGCGTAGGTGATGTCCTCGCGCCTGACCTGGGAGTCGCGTACCGCATGGCCGGCCTCGTCCAAAATCTGGGCGATGTCGGCCTCGGTGACGCCCACCGCGCCGGGGTCGCCCTCGTACGCCTCGTCCGTGGTGCCGAGCAGCAGGTGGTCCTCCCACGGGATGGCGAACGACACCCGGTACTTGTCGATCGGCGTGGTCAGCGCGGCCTTCCACGGCTCGTGGCGGCGCAGGACCAGGTGGGCGCCCTTGGACAGCCGGATGCTCGGTGCCGCGCCCGGGTCCTCCATGCGCCGCAGGTGGTCCACCCACGGCCCGGTGGCGTTCAGCACGAGCCGGGCGGAGACGCCGAACTCGGTGCCGTCGAGCCGGTCGCGCAGGTCGGCACCGGTGACCGTGCCCGCGACCGTGCCCGCCGCGGCGCCGCCCGTCTTGCGCAGTCCGACGACCTCGGCGTGGTTGAGCACGACGGCGCCCGCGTCCACGGCGGCCCGGACGGTCATGACCGCGACGCGGCTGTCGTTCATCTGGTGGTCGCCGTAGACGGCGGCGGCCCGCAGGCCCTCGGTACGCAGCGCCGGCACCTTGGAAAGAGCCTGGTGAGGGGTGATCACCTTGCCCATGCCGTCGCCGAACACCGACAGCGCCGAGTACAGGAACACCCCCGCGCCCAGCTTGGCCGCCCCGTGCGGCCCGCCCTTGTAGATCGGCACCAGGAACGTCAACGGCTTGACCAGGTGCGGGGCGATGTCGGCGGCCAGGGCGCGGCGCTCGCGGTGGTTCTCGGCGACCAGCCTGACGTTGCCGGTCTGCAGGTAGCGCAGGCCGCCGTGGACGAGCTTGGACGAGGCGCTGGAGGTGGCGCCGGCGAAGTCGCCCGCGTCCACCATGGCCACCCGCAGCCCGGCCTGGGCGGCCATCCAGGTCACCGACGTGCCGAGAATGCCACCGCCGATCACGAGCAGGTCGTAGGCGGTGCGGGAGAGCTCCTCGCGGATCTCCGCCCGGTCGGCGCCGGTCGTGGTCCTCATGTCCAAACTCCCTACTGCTCGACCCAGTCGAGGGTGCGGGCCACGGCCTTCTTCCAGTTGCGGTATTCGCGCTCGCGGGCGGCCTCGTCGATGGCCGGGCGCCATTCGGCGGCCTTGTGCCAGTTGGCGCGCAGGCTCTCGATGTCGGGCCAGTAGCCGGTCGCCAGCCCCGCGGCGTAGGCGGCGCCGAGGGCGGTCGTCTCGGCCACCATGGGGCGGATCACCGGCACCGCGAGCACGTCGGCGAGCGTCTGCATGAGCAGGTTGTTCGCGGTCATGCCGCCGTCGGCGCGCAGCGTGGTCAGGTCGAGCCCGGAGTCGGCGTTCATCGCGTCGACCACCTCGCGGGTCTGCCACGCCGTGGCCTCCAGCACGGCCCGCGCGATGTGCCCCTTGGTGACGAACCCGGTCAGCCCCGCGATCACCCCGCGCGCGTCCGAGCGCCAGTGCGGCGCGAACAGCCCCGAGAAGGCCGGTACGAAGTAGCAGCCGCCGTTGTCGTCGACCGTCCTGGCCAGCGTCTCGATCTCGGCCGCGCTGGAGATCAGGCCCAGGTTGTCGCGCAGCCACTGCACCAGCGAGCCGGTGACCGCGATCGCGCCCTCAAGGGCGTAGGTGGCGGGGCCGTCGCCGATCCGGTAGCCGACGGTGGTCAGCAGGCCGTGCTTGGAGACGACGGGCTCCTGGCCGGTGTTCATCAGCAGGAAGCTGCCGGAGCCGTAGGTGCTCTTCGTCTCGCCGGGCGCGAAGCACGTCTGCCCGAACAGCGCCGCCTGCTGGTCGCCGAGCGCCGAGGCGACCGGCACGCCGGCCGCGGTGTGCCCGTAGACCTCGGCGGACGGGCGGATCTCCGGCAGCATCGCCCGGGGCACGCCGAGCGCGGCGAGCAGCTCGTCGTCCCAGGCCAGCGTGTGGATGTTCATCAGCATCGTCCGGCTGGCGTTGGTCACGTCGGTGATGTGACGCCCTGTGAGGTTCCACAGCAGCCAGCTGTCCATCGTCCCGAACAGCACCTCGCCGCGCTCGGCCCGCTCCCGCAGCCCGGGGTGCTCGTCCAGCAGCCAGCGGATCTTCGGCCCGGAGAAGTACGTCGTCAGCGGCAGCCCCGCCTTCTCCTTGAACAGCCCCTCGTGCTCGGCCAGCGCCCGGGTCAGCTGGTCGGTGCGGGTGTCCTGCCAGACGATCGCGGGGCAGACGGGCCGGCCGGTCGCCCGCTCCCACAGCACGGTGGTCTCGCGCTGGTTGGTGATGCCCAGCGCGGCGATCTGCCCGTCCTCGAGGCCGGCGCCGCCGACGGCATCGGCCAGCACGCCCTGCACGGCCTGCCAGATCTCGGCCGCGTCGTGCTCCACCCAGCCGGGCTTGGGGAAGATCTGGCGGTGCTCGCGCTGGGCGACGGAGATGATGTTGCCGGCCTGGTCGAAGACGATGCAGCGGCTGGACGTGGTGCCCTGGTCGATGGCTGCGACGTAGTGAGGTCGAGGCACGAGGTTCCTCGCTTGGTTCAGGTTCGGCAATGCCGAACGAATGCTATTTCGTGGCCTTAGGGATGTTCAAGTGAGCGGGTGATCGCGCGGGCGGCGTCCCGTACGTACGAGACGAACTCCATGTGCAGGACGCCGTCGGCGGCCAGCCGCTCGACGGCGCCGCGGATGCCGATGGCGCCCACCACCAGGCCGCGCGGGTCCTTGATGGGCGCGGCGATGGCCACCTCGCCCTCGGTCAGCTCCTCCGTCTCGGCCGCCCAGCCGCGCGTCCTGACCAGGTCGAGCTCCTGCTCCAGCGCCGCAGGGTCGACGATCGTGTGCTTCGTGTACGGCTGGAGCGGCGGAGCGGGCGCCTCGCCGTACGGGTCGTGCGCGAGCAGGACCTTGCCGAGCGCGCTGGCGTGCGTCGGCAGGTAGGTACCCACCTGGAGGGTCTGCATGCTGTCGTCCGGCCGGAACACGTGGTGGATCACCAGCACGTGGCCCTCGTGGAGGGTGCCGATCCAGGCGCTCTCCCTGCTGCGCCCGGCCAGGGCGTCGGCCCAGTTGATGGCGCGGGTGCGCAGCTCGTTGACGTCGAGGTAGCTGCTGCCCAGATGGAGCAGCGTGGCGCCGAGGCGGTACTTCCCGCTTGTCTGGTCCTGCTCGACGAACCCGACGTGGACCAGGGTGCGCAGGATGCCGTGCAGCGTGCCCTTGGGCAGCCCCAGTGCCCTGGCCAGCTCGGCCACGCCGAGCTGGCGCGGCCCCGAGGCGAGCAGGCGGAGGATCGCGGCCGCCCGCTCGACCGACTGAATCGTCTCTCCCACAAGCCGAACCATAGCGCAGTTGCGTTCGGTATTGCCGAACGAATCTTGAGGTGGAACCGATCACCCCGCGTCCGCGTCCAGGAGGAGGGGAAAACGCGATGTTGATCCTTAATGGAATGGAAGTTCCGTTAAAATGGAACGTTGCGACAAGGAGAATTGATGGACCTACCTTCCCGTTCGGCGGGAACCGTGCGGCCAGGGGGCCGTACGGCGAGGGTCCGCGCGGCCGTCATGGAGGCCACGCAGGACGAGCTGGTCGAGCACGGCTTCCACGGCCTGACCATGGACCAGGTCGCGGCCAGGGCGGGCGTCGGCAAGACCACGGTCTACCGGCGCTGGGGGAGCAGGGCCGGCCTGGTCACCGACCTCATGACCGAGCTGGCGAACCAGTCCACCCCCCATGCCGACACGGGTGACGTCGAAGAGGACCTGCGGGCCAACGCCCTGTCCGTCCTGGGGGCGATCACCGACGGGCGGCTCGGGGCCACGTTCCAGGCGGTGATCGCCGCCGCCACCTGCGACGAGCAGGCCGCCGGCGCGCTGCGCGTCTTCTATCTGCGCCGGATCGAGGAGTGGGCCGGCGTCGTGGACCTGGCCGTCAAGCGGGGTGAGCTGCCCGAGGGCACGGACGGCGGGGAGGTGATCCGGGCGATCTCGGCGCCGCTCTACTACCGGCTGGTGGTCACCAGGGAGCCGGTGACCCGGGAGGACGCCGAACGGTCGGTGTCACGCACGCTGACCGCCGCCAGGGCCGGGGCGTTCGTCGTACGGGAGACGGCGCTCTAGGGGGTCGAGCGCGGCCAGATGGAGCCGTACCACCACAGGATGCCGCCCATCACGATCAGGCCCCCCGCCGTGGCCAGCTTGGCCATGAGGTCCACGGGCGGGCCGGTGAAGGGCAGGTTGCCGCGGTGGTGACCCCAGGGGCAGTCGTTCGTGACGCGGGTGGAGTCGATGAGCTCGTCCTGACGGCCGCCGTCGACGAAGAACGCCTCGATCTCGGCCGCGCTGCCCTTGCGCACCCGGACCTGCCTCGAGACCGCCTTACGGGCCGCGATCGAGCCGGTCGCCACGCTCTCCCCGTCGGCTCGGACGTCGAAACGCACGGGCGCGGAGGTCAGGTTGCGCAGGGTGATCTCCGCGCGTCCCGAGCGGCAGGCCACGTCGTCCACGGTCAGCGTGAACGGGTCGTCGCCGCGGTCGGGCCACGGCCACGCATGCGCCTGGTGGGGAAGGAACAGTGCGCCGCACACCGCGAGCGCCGCCACGACGGCACGTGAACTTGTGCGCATTGGACCCCCCTCGGCGCGATCTTTGCTACGTAAGGTGCCCAAGTGAGCACGGAAAGTAACATGAGCGCACTGGGGGAGCGCAGACCGCCCCGGACCCTTCATGATGGAGGTATGGCGGAAGCGATCTACGTCGGCGGTTTGTTGGTGGCGACGCCGCTTCTCGACGACCCCAATTTCCGGCGTAGTGTCGTGCTGATCCTCGAACACGATCATGACGGCGGGACCTTGGGCGTGGTGCTCAACAGGCCGAGCGACATCTCGGTGACCCAGGTGCTCCCCGTGTGGGATCCGCTGGTGACGGGGCCGTCCGTGCTCTTCGAGGGCGGGCCCGTGCAGACGGACAGCGCGCTCGCGCTGGCGGCGGTGCCCAGCGGCCAGGAGCCGCTCGGCTGGCGCAGGCTGCACGCGGGCACTCCGGCCGTCTCACGGCTGGGCACGGTGGATCTGGACGCGCCGCCCGAGATCCTGCAAGGGGAGATCGCGCAGATGCGCATCTTCGCCGGGTACGCGGGCTGGTCGTCCGGCCAGTTGGAGAGCGAGATCGCCGAAGGCGCCTGGTACGTCGTCGACTCCGAGGCCGGCGACACCTTCCACGCCGACCCCAGAGCGCTCTGGCGGCACGTGCTGCGACGCCAGCCCGGCGAGCTGGCCTTCGTGGCGACCTGCCCGGACGACCCGACGATGAACTGACCTTCAGCGGCGACCTGCCCCGACGACCCGACGATGAACTGACCTTCAGCGGTCCCAGCCGGGCCGCAGCGAGCGCTCGGCCAGCTCGATGGTCTCCGCCATCCGCCGCGTGATCTCCGGGACGGTGGCGTCGCGGCGCGGGCACTCGAAGCCGACGCGCATGGCACACGAGGCGAACGCGACGATGAGGTGCGAGAGCTGGTCCTCGTCGGGGTTCACGCCCCGGCGGGCGGCGACCGCCTCGACCAGGTTGCGCTCGGTCGTCGCGCCTCTGGCCACCGACAGTCCGACCAGGCGCGGCTGGGCGTCAAGGAGTCGCCGCAGTTTCAGGAACCTCTCGGTCTCCTCGGGCGTTGAGCTCTCGACGTCGTGCAGCACCGCGCGGACCGCGTGCATGAGCGAGGTGAACGCCGGCTCGTCCGCGGGGCGGGAGCCCAGGGTCTCGAGCATGATCTCCTCGCCGTGGTCATGGAACCACAGCACAAGGTGATCTTTGCTGGTGAAGTAGCGGAAGAAGGTGCGAGGGGAGATTTCGACGGCCCCCGCGATCTGCTCCACCGTGGTCGACTCGTATCCTTGTTCGAGGAAGAGCTCGAGCGCGGCGTCGAGGATCGCCAGGCGCGTCTTCTCCTTCTTGCGTTCCCGAAGACCCACAGTGGTCACTCCCTCGAAACCTTTCTGTCACAGTGTGCCATAAGTCATAGCGTGACGATCGAAAATCGATTGTGATAAGTCATCCTCTGCCATAGATTACCTGTCGACTACGCGTTCTATGCCCCGGTGGGGGCTTACTTAGGGGGACTTCATGGCTCACGCGAAGGCGGTAGACGCGCCGCCGTCGCTCGGCCCCGCGCAACCGGGGACAGGTGGCAACCCGTGGCTCGTGCTGCTGGCGGTCAGCCTGGGCGTCATCATGGTCATGCTCGACGGCACGGTCGTAGGCATCGCCAACCCGTCCATCCAGGCTGACCTCAAGGCCTCGCTGTCCGATCTGCAGTGGGTGACCAGCGGTTATCTGCTGGCGCTGGCGGTGTTCCTGATCACCGCCGGCAAGCTGGGCGACCTGTTCGGGCACAAGCGCGTCTTTCTGATCGGCGTGGCCGGCTTCGCCCTGTCTTCGGTGGGCATCGGACTCAGCGCCCAGCTCGCCGACGTCATTCCCGGTCTCAGCCCGGTCGGCGCGCTGATCGCTCTGCGGGTGCTGCAGGGCCTGTTCGGCGCGCTGCTTCAGCCGGCCGCCCTGGCGCTGCTGCGTGGAGCGTTCCCCGGCGAGAGGCTCAACCAGGCGATGGGGGCCTGGGGCGCGATCATCGGCCTGTCCAGTGCCGCCGGCCCGATCGTGGGCGGCCTGCTGGTCGAGAACGCGAGCTGGGAGACGGTCTTCTTCATCAACGCCCCCGTCGGCCTCGCCGCCCTCGTCCTGGGCACCATCCTGATCAAGGACAACCGCGCGCAGACGCTCGCGAGGATCGACTGGCTCGGCGTGCTGCTGCTGTCCGGCGCGATGTTCTCGCTGGTCTGGACGATCATCAAGGCTCCCGAGTGGGGCTGGGGCGACAGCACGACGCTGACCTTCGCGGCCGCGTTCGTGGTGCTGGTCGGCTCGTTCATCTTCTGGCAGAGCAGGGCGAGCCAGCCGCTGGTGCCGCTGTCGCTGTTCAGGAACCTCTCGATCTCCATCGGCACCGTGCTGATGATGATGGTCGCGTTCGCCATGTTCGGCGCGATGTTCTTCCTGGGCTTCTTCTTCCAGGGCGTGCACGGCCTGTCCCCGCTTGAGGCCGGCCTGCGCATGCTGCCGATGAGCGCCGGCATGATCGTCGCCTCGCCGCTGGCCGGCATGGCGATCGGCAAGCTGGGGCCGAAGATCACGATGGCGACGGGCCTGCTGATCACCGCCCTCGCGATGTTCCTCATGTCCCGGCTCGGCATCGACGCGTCGTTCATCGAGAGCGCCATCCCGTTCGTGCTGCTGGCCTTCGGCATGTCGCCGGTGTTCGTGGGCGCCACGGAGATCATCGTGGGCAACGCCCCGGTGCATCTCACCGGTGTCGCGGGCGGCTTGCAGCAGTCGGCCATGCAGGTCGGCGGCGCGCTCGGCACCGCGATCCTGGGTGCCGTGATGGCCGGCGAGATCTCCGACAAGCTGCCCGGCTACCTCGGCCCGGCCGCCAGGATGTTCCAGCCCGACCAGCTGGCCGGGCTGGAGAAGGCGGCCTCCTTCGGCAAGGTGCCGCCCGGCCTGCCGCAGCAGATCGGCGACGCCGTGCACAACTCCTTCATGGACGGCATGCACGTGGCCTTCCTGGTGAGCACCTGCATCGCGGTGCTGACCGCCGCGCTGACGGTGTTCGTCAAGGCCGGCAGGAAGACCGAGAGCGCGCCGGTCCACGTGGGCTGACCTCCGGCTGCACGTACGGCCCTCGCCACGCGGCGGGGGCCGTACCGCTGTGTGGGGGACCAAGGGGCGCGCGGGCATAAAATCAGTGGGTGAGCACCACGAAGATCCTCCCAGAGCAGGAGACCACGCCGCGGACGTCGCACGGCGACGGCGATCACGAGCGGTTCGCCCACTACGCGGACAAGCACAAGATCACCGAGAGCATGGTGACGGGCACGCCCATCCGCGCCCTGTGCGGCAAGGTCTGGGTGCCCAGCCGGGACCCCAAGAAATATCCGGTCTGCCCGGAGTGCAAGGAGATCTACGAGGGTCTGCCCTCGGGTGGCGACGGCGGCGACGACAAGCAGTGAGTGTTGCTGAGCGGTAATCCCACCACGTCGCGTTACGGTCGGTAGCCAGACCAGCTCGCGTTCGTAGTGGGGGATCGCATGGCCCGGCGCGTGGCCGCCGTCTCGTTGGCATGCCTGCTCGCAGCCGGGCACACACCGCCGCTCCGGCTCGAGGCCGCGCACGCGGCAGGCTGCGCCGTCCATGCCGCGCGGGGGCCGTGGCCACGTTCGCCCAAGCCGGAAGACGTGGCCAAGGTCATGGCCGAGCTGACCAGAAAGCTGAGCGGCGGCACACCACCCGCCCGGATCACCGTGCCCACCTGGGTGCACATCATCACCGCCGGCGCGCGCCGGGTCTCCGACCAGGACGTCGCGGCCCAGATCAAGGCGCTCAACTCCGCGTACGGCGGTGGCTACGGCGGCGTGGACACCGGCGTGCGCTTCAAGCTCGAGGGCGTCACGGTCGACGAGAACGCCCTGTGGTTCACCGACCCCATCGGCAACGAGCGGCCGATGAAAGCCAAGCTGCACCGCGGTGACGCCGCCACGCTCAACCTCTACATCGCCCAGCTCAGCGAGCAGATGCTGGGCTTCGCCAGCTACCCCTTCTGGTACGCGGAGTCCCCCGGCCTCGACGGCGTCGTGATCGACTGGCGCAGCCTGCCCGGCGGCTCGATAGCCGAGTACAACCGCGGGTTCACCGGAGTGCACGAGGTCGGGCACTGGCTCGGCCTCTTCCACCCGTTCGAGAACGGCTGCGCGGCGCCCGGTGACGGCATCGACGACACCCCGATGGAGGCCGGGCCGACCGAGGGCTGCCCGCCGGCCAAGGACACCTGCACCAACCCGGGCACCGATCCCACGCGCAACTTCATGGACTACGCGTACGACCGGTGCATGTCGGAGTTCACGCGGGCGCAGGCCGAGCGCATGCACGAGATGTGGGCGGTGTACCGGCACGCGACATCGGCTTAGGTGTCCGACAAATTACGATGTGTAGGTGACAGGACCGAAGGCACTCGACACTCCGCACACGCCCACGCGCATCCTCGCGCCCGAATTCCGCACCGCGACGGTCGGCATCGTCCTGACGATCACGCTGGTCGCCTTCGAGGGCATGTCGGTCGCGGTCATCATGCCCACGGTGACGAAGGAGCTGAACGCCCTCAACCTCTACGGGATCAGCATCTCCGCCTTCCTCATCGCCAGCCTGTTCGCGAACGTGGTGGCGGGGCTCTGGTCGGACCGGCGCGGCTACGCGCTGCCGTTCCTGGCCGGGGTGGTGCTCTTCGTGGCGGGCATGGCGCTGGCCGGAGCGGCGCAGTCCGCGGTGCTGTTCCTCGTGGCGCGGGCCGTTCAGGGCCTCGGGGCAGGGGCCTCCATCGTGGCGCTGCTCGTGATGATCGCGCGGGTCTATCCGTCGGGGCTGCGGCCCAAGGTGTTCGCGGCCGTCTCCGCGGCCTGGGTGGTGCCCGCCATGGTGGGGCCGGCCGTGGCCGGGTTCGTGGCCGGGCACTGGGGATGGCGCTACGTCTTCTTCGGGATCATCCCGCTGGTCGTGCCGGCGCTGGCGATGCTCGTGCCCGCGCTGCGCATGCCGTCCTCGTCCGAGGCCGAGCCCTCGCAGGGGCCGCGGTCGAGGCCGCTGGCGATGACGCTGGCCGCCACCGCCACGGCGGGCGGGGCCGGGGTGCTGCTGCACGGGGTGGACCGGCTGCATGTGGACGCCGTGCCGGCGGCCGTCGAGACGGTGGCCGGGCTCGCGTTCCTCGTGTACGGGCTGTACCGGCTGCTGCCGCCCAGGGCGTTGCGGTTCGGGCGCGGGCTGGCGACGACCGTGCTGATGCGCGGGTTCTTCTCGGCCGCCTTCTTCGGCGTGAACTCCTTCATCCCGCTGGCGCTGGAAGAGGTGAAGGGCTTCGACCCGAGCTACGCGGGAATCGCGCTGACGACCGGGGCGATCGGGTGGTCCACGGGGTCGTACCTGCAGAGCAGGCAGGAGGGGGAGGCGTACAAGAGGATCCGGCTGGGGGCCGGCTGCGTCACCGTCGCGATCCTGATCTGTGTGCTCTGCGTCCTTCCCGGGGTGAGCGGGTGGATCGCGGTGCCCGCGTGGATCGTGGCCGGGTTCGGGATGGGGTTCGGCATGACCACGGTCAGCGTCACGGCGCTGAAGCAGTCGCCGGTGAACGAGCAGGGGGCCAACTCGGCCGCCCTGTCGGTCACGGACATGCTCGGCTCCGCGCTGTCGGTCGGGATCGGCGGCGCGCTGGTCAACCTGATCGGGCACGCACCGGCCCAGATCTCCACCGGGTTCGCGGTGATCTCGTTCCTCATGGCCGCCATCGCGCTGAGCGCCACCGCGCTCGCCGGACGCACCCGCTGAATTCCGCCCCTCCTGTCACAGCCACCACGGTTCTCCTGCCGCTTGTCCTGAGGAGTGATAGGACAGCGGGACAGGGAGGTGCCATGGAGGATGATCGCCGTGTCTGGCCGCCTCAGCCGGGCCCGAGGCACCGCCGTACTCCTCCGCGGTACACGTGGGGCCCGCCTCACGAGGAGGAGCCGCGGCGCGGGCGCGTGGGCCCCCTGGAGGCCGTGCCGGACCCGGAGCCGGAGCCCGTCCGTGACACCGAGCCGATACGCCGGCACCCGCATCCGCTCGACCTGCGGCCGGTACGCGGCGAGCCCTACCCGCGCCGGAACCCCGAACCGGCCTCCCCACTGGGCCTCGAACCGGACGAGCCCTCCCCGCTGGCCCCCGAACCGGATGAGCCCTGGAACCCGCGCATCCACAGGACCGTGGAGCGCGACGAGGACCCCTGGGACTCGCTTCCCCCGTCCGGCCGGCTGCGCGGCACCCCGGCGGACCCGGGGCTGCGCATGCGGGCGCCAGGGCCGGGCCGACGGCGATGGGCAGGCGTGGCGGCGGCGGTGCTGGCCGGGGTGGCCCTGGTGGCGGGGGCGAGCGCGGTCGTGCTGCGGATCACCGCGCCACCGGTGGAGAGCGGCCGGCTGAGCGACTCGCTGGCCAGGGTGACCGTGACGCTGCCGCAGGGATGGAGACAGGGGGCGGTGGCGCCGGTGACGGGGTTCACGTCGGTGATCAGGGACGGTGGCGGCGGGCTCGTCATGGCCAGGCCCGTCCCCGGGCCCGTGGAGGACGCCGAGAAGGCCACCACGGAGGCCGCCGAGCTGTACTCCAGGCTGCTGCTCAAGGGCGACCGGGTGACGGTCGTCGAGAACAAGGAGCTCCCGGGAGGACGCACGCGGGCGCTGCGGGCGGAATATCAGGATGTGGTCAACCGGCCGGCGTTCATGAGAGTGACACTGCTCACTCGGAGCGGCGACGGTGTGCTGCTCGTGGGGCTGCTCCAACCCGAGGACACCGCTCGCAGACAGGCGCTGGATTCGGTCATGGCGAGGATCCGATAAGCCGCATAGCACGTGGAGATGACCTTGGCCAGAATCCTCGACTCACGGCACGTCTTGTCGGTGGGCCCGATTACCCTTGGGTCACTGTGAGAAAGCGAAGCACACGAACCCCAGAGGTGATGCGGTGAGCACCTTCGCCGCGTCCCACCTTTCGCCTTCCTATCCCGACCGAGCCGCATGGGGCACCGCGCCCAAACTGCGTGCCTGGCAGCAGGAGGCGTTCGACCTCTACTTCAGGCGCGAGCCGCGTGACTTCCTCACCGTGGCGACGCCGGGCGCGGGCAAGACGACCTACGCCCTGCGGATCGCCAGCGAGCTGATCGCCAACGGAGTGATCAAGGCGATCACCATCGTCACGCCCACCGAGCACCTCAAGCGCCAGTGGGCCGACGCGGCCGGGCGGGTCGGCATCGCCATCGACCCCGAGTTCAAGAACAGCCAGGGCGCCACCTCGCGCGACTACACGGGCGTCGCGGTGACGTACGCGCAGGTCGCCATGCACCCCGCGCTGCACAGAGCACGCACGGAGGCGCGCAAGACGCTGGTGATCTTCGACGAGATCCACCACGCGGGCGACGCCAAGTCGTGGGGCGACGGCGTGCGCGAGGCGTTCGAGCCCGCCACCCGCCGCCTCCAGCTCACCGGCACCCCGTTCAGGTCGGACGACAACCCGATCCCCTTCGTCGGCTACGAGGAGGACGTCGAGGGCCTCAAGCGCAGCGTCGCCGACTACTCCTACGGCTACGGTCCCGCGCTCGACGACGGCGTCGTGCGCCCGGTCATCTTCCTGGCGTACTCCGGCGAGATGAAGTGGCGCACCCGGGCGGGCGACGAGATCGCCGCGACGCTCGGCACGCCGCTCACCAAGGACCAGCTCTCGCAGGCGTGGCGGGCCGCGCTCGACCCGAAGGGCGACTGGATCCGCCAGGTCATGCAGGCCGCCGACCGCCGTCTCACGGAGGTGCGCAGGGGCGTGCCCGACGCGGGCGGCCTGGTCATCGCCACCGACCACGAGACCGCCCGGGCCTATGCCCGGCACCTGCGCAACATCACCGGCGAGGGCGCCACGGTCGTGCTCTCCGACGACCCCGGGGCGTCGAAGAAGATCAAGGAGTTCGCGGCCTCGGAGGCCCGCTGGCTGGTGGCCGTACGCATGGTGTCGGAGGGCGTCGACATCCCCCGCCTGTGTGTGGGTGTCTACGCCACCTCCACCTCCACCCCGCTCTTCTTCGCCCAGGCCGTGGGCCGCTTCGTGCGCGCGCGCAAGCGCGGTGAGACCGCCTCGGTCTTCCTCCCCTCGGTGCCCACCCTCATGGGGCTGGCCAACGAGATGGAGGTGGAGCGCGACCACGTGCTCAACAAGCGGCCTCCGGAGGACGGCCTCGACGACAGCCTCCTCGAGCAGGCCAACCGCCAGAAGGACAATCCCGACGTCCTGGGCGACGAGCTCCCGTTCGAGACGATGGAGACGTCGGCCACGTTCGACCGGGTGCTGTTCGACGGGGGCGAGTTCGGCACGGGCGCGGAGATCGGCTCGGCCGAGGAGGAGGACTTCCTCGGCCTGCCGGGGCTGCTGGAGCCCGACCAGGTGGCGACGCTGCTGCGCAAGCGCCAGTCCGACCAGCAGGCGGCCAGGCGCAAGCAGGCGGTGGAGCAGCCGAGCGAGACCCTGGCGCCGCACGAGCAGATCGCGGAGCTGAGGCGCGAGCTCAACGGCCTGGTGGGCGCGTGGAACCACCGCACGGGCCAGCCGCACGGCGTCATCCACTCGGAGTTGCGGCGTTCCTGCGGCGGCCCGCCGATCGCGCAGGCGACGGCGGAGCAGATCCAGGAGCGGATCGACACGATCCGCCGCTGGGCCACCCAACGCCGCTGACCCTGCTCTTCATCGACGCCCCGAGCGATCGCGGTCCCCGCTCCCCGGCCGAAGCACGGCGGGGAGTAGGGACCCCCCGAGCCCCTGTTACCCTCCGTGACTCTGTGCATTTCGCCACAGAACCATGCCCTCTTGTTAGAAACTCGACCGATACGGCAACAACCACTTCTGGCTCGTCTCGGGATACGTAGAAGGACTTTGCCCATGCCGTCTGAGGCCACCAGAAAGCCGACATTGAGTGTCACTTCCGGCCTCACCCGAAACGCGGTCATCGTCCGGCTCGAGGGCGAGCTCGACGTCTATGCGCTGCCGGTGCTGCGCGAGCACATGGAGCCCATCTGGGACCTGCCCCCGAGGCCCTTCCTGATCCTGGACCTGGGTGAGCTGCGGTTCTGCGACTCGATGGGGATGAACGAGCTCATCGGCGTCCTGCAGCGGTGCGAGGCCAGGGAGACCAGGCTCCTGCTCGGAGGGGTCCAGGGAGTCATGGCCAGGGTGTTGTCGATCACCGGGTTGCGGCACGCGTTCGAGGTCTTCGCCCGGTTCGACGACGCGCTGCGGCTGGCGGTGGCCAAGACCTGAGGTCAGGCGGCCTGCGGGGAGTGCGCCGGGATGCGCCGCCCCGTGCGCCCATCGGTCAGGACCTCATGCGGGTTTCCGTGCATCGGAACGCTGAGCACCGCGCTACCGCCGTCCACGCGGACGGGCAGCGTGAACACGTGCTGGTGACGAACCGTGAGCACGGAGACGCGCCGGCCGATGCTCGGCCCCTCGTACAGCCAGACCAGCATCTTCCGCCCCTGGGTGCGTACGACGGCCTCGGCCGCCTGGCACTCGTGCGGGGCCGCCGGCCAGGTCAGCACGATCTCGCGCCCCACCTTCGCGGACCGGGGCACCGGCACGCGCTCGTCGCAGGACGGCTCGACGTGCGCCGCGACGGCGTGGGCGGGCGGCATGGCCGGGTGGATGTCGCTCATCGCGATCGTGCCCCCCTCCAGCAGCGCCAGCGCCACGACGGCGCCCACCCGCTCGCCGGCGCGGCCCCTCACGAGCAGCCACAGGCACAGGGGACCGAGCAGGAGCCAGGCCACACCCAGGGAGAAGGCCAACATGAAAGGACCTCACACGAAAAGAAGTATGTGACTCTCCGTATTACTACGGCTCCGGAGAGGGTTCGTCCTCATGAATATCACATGACCTCTGCGTTGCCTATCATGTACGCATCGTGATCAGTGGCGGATTCACTCCACGACAGGCGCTCCCTGGAGGGTGGCGCCCGCCTTCCTCATCTCCGCCACCGCCGCCTCCGTCGTCGTGGGGGCCACGCCCGCCGTCAGATCCAGCAGCACCCGCACCGCCAGCCCGTTCTTCACCGCGTCGAGCGCCGTGGCGCGCACGCAGTGGTCCGTGGCGATCCCCACCACGTCGACCTCGTGCACCCCGCGCTGCCTCAGCCATTCGGCCAGCGGCACGCCGTCGCCGGAGGCGCCCTCGAAACCGCTGTACGCGGCCGCGTACGCGCCCTTGCTGAACACCTCCTCCACGCTCGACACGTCGAACGCCGGGTGGAAGTCCGCTCCGGGGGAGCCGGCCACGCAGTGCGAGGGCCACGTCGAGATGTAGTCGGGCGAGCCGGAGAAGTGGGCGCCGGGGGAGACGTGGTAGTCGCGGGTCGCCACCACGTGGTCGTAGCCGTGCTCGGCCACGTGACGGGTGATCGCCGCCGCCACCTCGGCGCCTCCGGCCACGGGCAGACTGCCGCCCTCGCAGAAGTCGTTCTGCACATCCACGATGATCAACGCGGTACCCATACGTAGCACCATATGTCAGGCGAATTCCGTGGGGACCGCCGCATATCCCCTGCCGAGGTGGAGGGCCTCCTGGGGGAGGCTGGCGACGGCCTGCGCGTGGCGCTCGCGGGCGGCCGACAGGGGCTCCCTGCCCACGACCTCGCCGTCGCGCACCAGCTCGTGCAGCAGAGGGATGCCGCCCTCGGGGGCCAGGCCGCCGGTGGTGACCAGCTCGGTCTCCACGTTCCCTGACTCGTCCAGCAGCCGGTACGCCTGCTTGCGGCCCCCGCGCGACGGCTTGCCCACCGAGCGCTTGGCCACGGCCTCCAGCTTGCCCGTGGCCGTCTCACGCGCCACCAGCTTGTACACCAGGGCCGCTGTGGGGACGCCTGAGCCGGTCACGAGGGAGGTGCCGACGCCGTAGCCGTCCACGGGGGCGGCGGCGAGCGCGGCGATGGCGTACTCGTCCAGGTCGGAGGTGACCAGGATGCGGGTGTTGAAGGCCCCGAGCGCGTCGAGCTGCTCGCGGACCTCCTGTGCGGCGGCGGCCAGGTCGCCCGAGTCGATGCGGACCGCGCCCAGCTCCGGGCCGGCCAGCTCGACGGCCGTGCGTACCGCCTCGGCCACGTCGTACGTGTCCACCAGCAGCGTCGTCGAGCGGCCGAGCGAGGCGACCTGGGCCTTGAACGCGTCCTTCTCCGTGTCGTGCAGCAACGTGAACGCGTGTGCCGCCGTGCCGGCCGTGGGGACGCCGTACACGTGCCCGGCCATCAGGTTGGAGGTGGAGGCGAACCCGGCGATGTACGCGGCCCGTGCGGCCGCCACGGCGGCGCCCTCGTGCGTACGGCGTGAGCCCATCTCAATGATCGGCCGCTTGCCCGCCGCGTTGGTCATCCGCGAGGCGGCGGAGGCGATGGCGCAGTCATGGTTGAGTATCGAAAGCGCGAGCGTCTCCAGCAGCACGGCCTCCGCGAACGTGCCCTCCACGATCATGATGGGAGAGGCGGGGAAGTAGAGGTCTCCCTCGCGGTATCCGTAGATGTTCCCGGAAAACCGGTAATCGGCGAGAAACGCCAGAGTGGAGCCGTCGACGACGTGGTTCTCCCGCAGATAGGTGAGTTCTTCCTCACCGAAACGGAAGCGTTCCAGTTCGTCCAGGACACGTCCCGTACCGGCGACAACCCCGTAGCGCCTGCCGCCTGGTAGATGTCTGGCGAAAACCTCGAAAACGGCGCGTCTGTGTGCGGCCCCACTCTGCAGGGCCGCCTGTAGCATCGTCAGCTCATAGTGATCTGTCAGCAACGCAGTGCTCATGGCCATCCTCACGACTCGAAGACTACGGCCCAGATAGGGCAGACTCGGGGATGTGGGTAGCACCGCTCCAATCGCCGTCGAGCGTCCGTCATCGGACGTCCGACCCGATCTGCCATGGGTGACCATCGTCTGGAACGACCCCGTCAACCTCATGTCCTACGTGACCTATGTCTTCCAAACGGTCTTCGGCTATACGAAGGAGAAGGCCGAGAAACTCATGCTGGACGTTCATCACAAGGGCAAGGCCGTCGTGTCCAGCGGCACGCGGGAAGAGATGGAACGCGATGTGCAGATTCTCCACTCCTACGGCCTGTGGGCGACGCTCCAGCCGGACTCGGTCAAGTGAGGCGGCGGCACGCGTGACATCGGGATTCTCACCGGGCAAGGGCGGCGGCGTCATCGCGGAGTTCGAGGCCGCCGAGGTCTCGCTCCTGCGCTCGCTCGTCTCGATGATGCTGGGCATCGTGGAGCCGGGGCAGACCAGCGACGACCCGCTGGAGCGCGCGCTGGGCATCGGAGGGGGCGAGGCGCCGTCCGACCCGGTGCTGGCCAGGCTGTTCCCGTCGGCGTACGAGGACGAGCAGGAGTCGGCGGAGTTCCGCCGCTACACCGAGGCCACGCTGCGCGACGGCAAGCGGGCCGACGCCCAGACCGTCTTCGACACCGCCAAGTCGGGCCGGGCCGAGCTCACGCCCGAGGAGGCCCAGGCGTGGCTGCGCTCGCTCAATGACGTACGCCTCACGCTCGGCACCAAGCTCGACGTGACCGAGGAGGTCCACGACGAGATCGCCATGATGTCCGAGGACGATCCGCGCTACCCGGCCTACGTCACCTACGACTGGCTGACCTACCTCCAGGACAGCTTGGTCCGGGCGCTCTGGTAATTTCCGGGCATGCTGTCGATCGCGCAGGAACTGGCAGACAAGATCGTCGCCCATGCCCGTGCCGACCACCCCGACGAGGCGTGTGGCGTCATCGCGGGCAAGAACGGCGTTCCCGAGCGGTTCGTCCCGATGGAGAACGCCGAACGCTCGCCCACCTTCTACCGCTTCGACTCCATGGAGCAGCTGCGCGTCTGGCGGGAGATGGACGACCGCGACGAGGAGCCCGTCGTGATCTACCACTCCCACACTGCCACCGAGGCGTACCCGTCGCGCACCGACGTGTCCTACGCCTCCGAGCCGGACGCCCACTACGTGCTGGTCTCCACGCGGGACGAGGACAAGGTCGAGTTCCGCTCGTACCGGATCCTCGACGGAGTGATTACGGAGGAAGAGGTAAGGTTTCTCCCATGATGGCCAGGCCGGTGCAGAGCTTCCTCTTCGCGCACACTCCGGCTGTCGTCGTTTACGACTGTCGCTGAGAAATCTGCCGTCTCACTGCCGCTACGGTCCTGGCCGGGCAGGAGAGTAGGGCGGCGGCAGCAGCAGTCTGAGCAGGTTTCTTCTTGGAAGCCCCCTGCCCGGAATCCCCCTTCAGCCGTCGGCGTTGCTGCCGATGGGACGACCTGACCTGAGGAGACTGAGCGCGATGGCCATCGAAGTTCGCATTCCGACCATCCTGCGTAATTACACCGGCGGCGCCAAGGCCGTCGACGCCGAGGGCGCCACCCTCGAAGAGCTGATCAGCAATCTTGAGTCGCGTCACCCCGGCATCAAGGAGCGCCTGGTCGACGCGGGCAGCCTGCGCCGCTTCGTCAACGTCTACCTGAACGACGAGGACGTGCGCTTCCTGGGCGGCCTGGGCACGCCGCTGTCCGACGGCGACACGGTCACCGTGCTGCCTGCCGTCGCAGGCGGGTGACATGCGGTTCGAATCGCTGATCGACTCGGTCGGCCGCACGCCGCTCGTCGGCCTGCCGCGGCTGTCGCCCTCCGCGGAGGTGCGGCTCTGGGCCAAGCTCGAGGACCGCAACCCGACCGGCTCGATCAAGGACAGGCCCGCCCTCTGGATGATCGAGGAGGCCGAGAAGGACGGCAGGCTCACGCCGGGGTGCACGATCCTCGAGCCCACCAGCGGCAACACCGGCATCTCGCTCGCGATGTCGGCCAAGCTCAAGGGCTACAGGCTGATCTGCGTGATGCCGGAGAACACCTCGGAGGAGCGCCGCCAGCTGCTGCGCATGTGGGGCGCGGAGATCATCTCCTCGCCGGCCGCGGGCGGCTCCAACGAGGCCGTACGCGTGGCCAAGGAGCTGTCGGCCCAGAATCCCTCCTGGGTGATGCTCTACCAGTACGGCAACCCGGCCAACTGGCGCTCCCACTACGAGACCACCGGCCCCGAGATCCTCGAGGACCTGCCCACCGTCACCCACTTCGTGGCCGGACTCGGCACGACGGGGACGCTGATGGGGGTCGGCCGGTTCCTGCGCGAGCGGGTGCCGGGCGTGCAGATCGTCGCGGCCGAGCCGCGCTACGGCGAGCTGGTGTACGGGCTGCGCAACGTGGACGAGGGCTTCATCCCCGAGCTCTACGACGAGTCCGTGCTGACCACCCGCTTCTCCGTGGGCTCGGCCGACGCGCTGCGGCGCACGCGTGAGCTGCTCGCCTCCGAGGGCATCTTCGCCGGGGTCTCGACCGGCGCGGCGCTGCACGCGGCGCTGGGGGTGGCCAACAAGGCGGTCAAGGCGGGCGAACGCGCCGACATCGCGTTCGTGGTGGCCGACGGCGGCTGGAAATACCTGTCCACAGGTGCCTACGAGGGCACCTTGGACGAGGCCGAAGAGCGCCTCGAAGGCCAGCTCTGGGCGTGAAACAGAAAAAAGCAGGCCGCCGGTCCATGACCGGCGGCCTGCTTTTTTGCGTCAGTTGAACAGGACCCGCGCCGAGAACGTCGCCTCGGTGTCGGTCCGGGTGCCGCTGATGCCGATGGCCTTCAGCACCTGCGCGTTGGCCTTGTCGTCGCCTTGCATGGACTTGAGGTAGAGGTTCTCGACCTTGTCCAGGTCCACGAAGACGGCGTAGTTGGCGTCATCGGCGTTGGCGACGGCCGTCTGGAACGTCTCCGAGTCGCCGAGCGTGCCCTCCGCGGCCAGCTGCTTGGCGTACTCGTCCGACGTGGCCACCGCGAGGACGCCGTCGCCGGCGACCTTGGCGATCTGCGGCGCGCCCTGGGAGCCCAGGGCCTTCTGGACCTTGTCCAGGACGGCCTGCGCCTTGGCCGGGTCGGTGACGACGCGCACGCCGCCCTTGATCTGCTCGCCGCCCAGGCCCTGGCTGTCGACCGCGAGCGTGAAGTTCTGGCCGACGACCGTGGCGAGGTCGCCGGGCAGCTGCAGGCCGAGCTGGCTCTGCGCCTGCTCGATGAACTGCTTGACCTCCGCGCCCCCGGCCGCCGCGGCCTGCTTCTGGATGTTGGCCCACTGCTTGGTGATGATCTGGTCGAGGCCGGAGACCGACACGGCGCCCGCTGTGGTGGCGGGCAGCGTGCCCAGCTCGGCCTTGGGCAGGTCACCCTCGGCGTTCAGGCCCTTCGCGCCGCGCATGACACCGGCGAGCTCGACGTACGCGCTGTCGAAGCGGAGCGCGCCGGCGAACCTCGCCTCCTTGAACTGCTCGACGGCGGCGGCCTGCTCGGCCGGGATCTCCTCCTTGGCCAGCTGCATGAGCCCGCCCATGTTGGCCCAGAACGACAGCACGCCCTGCTCGCCGATCGCGCCCATGTCGTCGTTGAACTCGCTGTTGTCGGCCAGGCTGGTGTCGGACTGCGCGTACTTGTCGGCCAGCTGCTGGGTCGAGCTGAGCAGCGCGTAGTCCTCGCGGAAGGCGATGCCGTACTTCTCGCCCTTCATGACCTTGGCGATGCCGGCCTTGGCCTGCGCCTCGTCCTTGACCTGGATGGCCACCGCGTAGTCGGGCTCCTCCTTGCCCGAAGGCACGGCCGCGAAGCCGGCCCTGCTGCCCAGCCAGGGGTCGACGTCCTTGGCGAAGTCGATCTTGGAGTCGGAGCCCTCGTTGAACATGTCGAAGATCGCCTTGCGCGGGTCCTCGCCGGTGAAGCTGTCCTTGGTCATCGTGAACTTCTTGGCCACCTGGAACAGCGCCAGCTTCTGGTTGGCCGCCGGGTCCATGTCGAGCCGGACGTAGGCGATCGAGTTGGCGGGCAGCACCTCGTTCGGCTGCGTGCCGCCGCCGCCGATGGCTCCCGTGGCCCACACCGCGCCGCCGCCGAGCAGGATCACCGCGAGCGCCGCCGCGGCGGCGATGATCCACGTCTTGCGACCCTTCTTGGCCGGCTCCGCGGGGCCGAAGCCCTCAGGCCCCTGCTGCTGCCAGCCGCCCTGGGCGTACTGGTCCTGCTGCCAACCCTGCTGCTCCTGCTGCCATCCCTGGCCCTGCTGCCACCCTTGCTGCTCCTGCTGCCAGCCCTGCTGCGGTTGCTGCTGCCAGCCGCTCTGTGCCTGCGGCTGGCCCTGCTGCCAATTCTGCTGGCCCTGCTGACCCTGCTGGCCGTAGGACGCCTGCTGACCCTGCTGACCGTAAGGGTCGCCATAGGAGGGCTGCTGCTGCCCGTAGCCGGGCTGAGGGTTGTACGGCTGCTGCTGCTGGCCGTAGGACGCCTGCTGGCCGTACGGCTGCTGGTAGGGCTGCTGCGGTGGATACGGCTGGCCCGATGTCAGCGGGGTCGCCGGGGGGTTCTCCGACTGCTGCCCCTGGTTCCAGTTGTACGCCGCGGTCCGGTCAGGATCCTGGCCGTAGGGGGGATTATTCGCAGACATCACTCAACTCACAATGTGGACTTTGGACCCCAAAGAAGTTAGCTGATGTTGCTTGACGGGCGCTTGAAATGTACTGAAGTGAGATTCAGACCCGGGTGAGCTCCTTTCTCAACGTGCTGATGTGGACCTCGCCGCCGCCGTACTCCGCGATGGCCGACCACGGCACGAATGTGCAGCCCGCATAGGCCAGGCGGGACAGGATCCGGGAGAGCCATTCCGGGCGGTCCTCGCGCTCGCGGGTGAGGCCCAGCAGCAGCGGCGCGCGCATGCTCGAGACGACGAGTCCGTAGACGGTGTGGCTCTGCTGCAGCTCCCCTTTGTGCTTGACCACGCGGATGTCCACCACGTGGCCGACCCACACCCCATTGGAGTCCCAAACGGACTGACCGATGAGTTCGGTGACACTCGACATGATCGAACTTTCGCAGCCGTATCACGTTTTCGCAGGTAGGCGCGCTGATAACGGGATGCACTAGAGTATGCCTCCAGAATAGTGTTCTGGATTGAGGCAGGCATGGATGACCAAGTTCGACGAGGCGACGCAGGCGATCAAGGTCGATGAGGGCGTGTACGACGTGTGCCTGGATCCCGGTTACGCGATCGGCGGCCCGCTCAACGGCGGCTACCTCATGGCCGTGATGCTCCGGGCCGCCGTGGACGCCTCGCCGTTCGAGCACCCGGTGAGTACGACCGCGCAGTTCCTGAAGGCGCCGATCGCCGGGCCCGCGCAGGTCAGGATCGAGCCGCTCAAAGCGGGCAGGACGGCCGCCTTCGCCAGGGCCACGCTCGTGCAGGACGGCGTGGCGCACATCGAGGGCCTGGTCACGACGGCCACGCTGAACGAGGCCGAGCCGGTCTACGAGGCGCCCGCGGAGGACATGCCGAGCCGTGCGGAGTGCGTCAAACTCCCCGACCCCAAGCCCGATTCGGGCATGACCCTGAACGCCCAGATGGAGCTGCTCTTCGACCCGCCCACCATCGGCTGGCTGAAGGGCGAGCCGACCGGCAGGCCGGAGTCGCGGGCGTACTTCAGGATGGCCGAGCCCCAGGACCCGGACCCGTACGTGCTGGCGCTGGCCGTGGACGCGCTGCCGCCCGTGGTGTTCTCCGCGGGCGCACGGGGCTGGGCGCCGACCGTGGAGCTCACCTGGCACCTGCGCGCGCTGCCCGCGCCCGGCTGGCTCACGCTGCTCGGCGGCGGCCGGCTCATCTCGGACGGCTGGTTCGACGAGGAGGTCGAGGTACGCGACTCCGCCGGCCGCCTCGTCGCCCAGTCGCGCCAGCTGGCCCGGGTCGGAAGAGGCTGATCACCGGGCAATGTGACGAAGACGACACCGATTCAAGGCCACTTCTCACAGGTGTGAGGATTCTTACGCAGAGTTGATCACGCAGGTCGCCTACCCTCTAGAGCGTGCCGGACGCGAGTATTGGGATCTTCGACAGCGGGGTCGGCGGCTTGACGGTCGCCCGTGCGATCATCGACCAGTTGCCCTGCGAGTCCATTACGTACGTGGCCGACACGGCCCGCCAGCCGTATGGGCCGAAACGCATCGCGGAGGTCCGCGCCTACGCCCTGGAGGTGATGGACCACCTCGTCGAGCAGGGCGTCAAGATGCTCGTGATCGCGTGCAACAGCGCCAGCGCGGCCGTGCTGCGTGACGCGCGCGAGCGCTACGACGTGCCGGTCGTCGAGGTGATCCAGCCCGCCACCAGGCGCGCGGTGCGAGCCACCCGCTCCGGCAGGGTCGGCGTGATCGCCACCAGGGCCACCATCGACTCCATGGCCTACCACGACGCCTTCACCGCGGCGCCCGACGTGTGTCTCACCGGTGTGGCCGCCCCGCGTCTGGTGGAGTACGTCGAACGAGGTGAGACGATGAGCGACGAGCTCATCGAGGTCGTGCGCGAATACCTGGAGCCCATCAGGGCCGCGGGATGCGACACCCTCATCCTGGGCTGCACCCACTACCCGCTGCTCACCGGCGCGATCTCCTATGTCGTGGGCGACGGGGTCACGCTGGTCTCCAGCGCCGAGGAGACGGCCAAGGACGTCTACCGGATCCTGCACGACCGCGATCTGGCGGCGGGAGGCGAGGCCACCCCCCGGCACCGCTTCCTCGCCACCGGCGACTCCCTGCTCTTCGCCCGGCACGGGCGGCGTTTCCTGGGCCCGGAGATCGATGCGGTCGAAGTCGCACCAGTGGGGGGTACTACCTCTAACGGCCACTCGGCCGCCGGGAAGGAGCCCACATGAAGGTGACCATCGTCGGGTGCTCGGGCAGCTTCCCCGGCCCCGACAGCCCCGCGTCCTGCTATCTCGTCGAGGCGGACGGATTCAGGATGCTGCTCGACTTCGGCGGCGGGTCGCTCGGTGCGCTCCAACGCCACATCGGCCTGTACGACGTGGACGCGATCTGTCTGTCCCACCTGCACGCCGACCACTGTCTCGACATGTGCGGATACCACGTGGCCCGCACGTACGGGCCCGCGGCGCCGTATCCCCTGGTGCCCGTCTACGCGCCCGCCGACGCGCCGCGCCGGCTCTCGGCCGCGTACGGGATGCCGGATGAGCCGGGCATGGAGACCGCCTTCCAGTTCGTGCCGCTGGCGCCGGGCTCCTTCGAGATCGGGCCGTTCACGCTGACCGCGGGGCTGGTCAACCACCCGGTCGAGGCGTACGGCTTCCGCGTGTCCGACGGCACCAGGTCCGTGGCCTACTCCGGCGACACCGGCGAGTCCGCCGAACTGGTGAAGCTGGCCGCGGGCGCCGATCTGATGCTGTGCGAGGCGTCGTTCGTCGAGGGCCCCGATCTGCCCCCCGACCTGCACCTGACCGGCCGTCAGGCCGCCGAGCACGCCGACAGGGCCGACGTCGGCCGTCTCGTGCTCACCCACCTCGTCCCGTGGAACGACCAGAGGACGGTGCTCGAGCAGGCGACGGGAGCGGGCTTCGCGGGCCCGGTCGAGCTGGCGCGCAGCGGCGCGGTCTACGACCTGGCCTGAACCTCTCCGAAGTCACGCATGCGGGGGAGCGGCGAGAACAGCAGCGGGAGGAACGCCAGCAGCCTGCCCCCCATGAAGACCCACAGGGCGTCCCGTACGCCGATCTGCTGGGCGACGAGCCCGCCGAGCAGCGCGCCCAGCGGCATGATGCCCCAGACCATGAACCTCACCGACGCGTTGACCCGGCCGAGCAGGTGCTCGGGGGTCACGGTCTGCCGGTAGGTGATCTGACCCACGTTCATCAATGTCGCGCTCCAAGAGAGCGCCATGGAAGTGATGGCGAAGCACACCGCCCGCCAGTCGGCGTGCGTCAGCGGCAGCAGCAGGCCGAAGGGCGAGGCCACGCTGACGGCCAGCCACGTCGTCCTGGCGATGCCGTACCGCCTGGACAGCCAGCCGGCGCTCAGGCCGCCGATCAGGCCGCCGATGCCGCCCGACATGAGCAGCACGCCGACGACGCCGGGCGCGAGCCCGACCTCGTCGGCGAGGAATAAGACCGACAAGCCGAGCACGGCGCTGACGCACAGGTTGACGGCCGCCGTGGAGGCCACGAACATGCGCATCAGCCGGTCGTGCCACACGTACGCGAGACCTTCGCCGATGCCGCGCAGCAACGAGGTGCGTTCGGTGACGGCGGGGGGCTTGTCGGGCACCTTGACCGAGCCGAGGAAGAGCACCGAGCCGAGCGAGCCGAGCGCGGTGGCGACCACCGTGAACGGCGCACCGAGCAGCTGCACCAGCGCGCCCCCGATGCCCGGCCCCGCCAGGAACGCGCCGGAGCGGACGACCTCCAGCTTGGAGTTGCCGTCGCTGAGCTGCCCGGTGCCGACCAGCTCCGGCAGGTACGTCTGGTCGGCCACGTCGTTGAAGACCTGGCTCGCGCCCGCCAGCAGGGCGACCGCGAACATCAAGCCGATCGACAGCAGCCCCAGCTGGGCCGCCAGCGGTATGCTGCCGAGCAGCAGGAACCTCGCCAGGTCGGTGATCATCATCACGCGGCGCTTGCGCATCCGGTCGACCCATACCCCCGCGGGCAGACCGATCAGCAGGAACGCCGTCGTCTGCAGCGCCGACAGCGCGCCGACCGCCGCCGGGCCGGCGTGGAGCGTGAGCACGGCCACCAGGGGGAGTGCCACACGTGAGATGTTCGCCCCAAGTTCGTCCGCGACATGCGAACTGAGGAACCGGAGGAAGTCAGGGTTTCGCAACACCCCCGTTGTCATTCGGTAAGGATCCATGTGGCGGACACATTTGGTCAAGAGTGTCGTGGCTCGGAGATAGGGTGATCTGCATGTCCAGACAGGATGGCCGCAACCCTGACCAGCTACGCACCATCACCATCACCCGGCATTGGCTGGACCACGCCGAAGGTTCGGTGCTGGTCGAATTCGGCAACACGCGGGTGTTGTGCGCCGCCTCCGTCCAGGACAGCGTGCCCCGCTGGCGCAGAGGCAGCGGCCAGGGCTGGGTTACGGCCGAATATGCCATGTTGCCCCGGGCGACCAATACTCGCAACGATCGCGAATCGGTCCGCGGCAAAATCGGCGGCAGGACTCATGAGATTTCCCGGCTGATCGGGCGTTCGCTGCGGGCCTGCGTCGATTACAAGGCGCTGGGAGAAAACTCCATCCTGCTCGACTGCGACGTGCTGCAGGCCGACGGCGGCACCAGGACCGCCGCGATCACCGGCGCCTACGTCGCGCTCGCCGACGCGGTCGCGTGGATGCGCGAGCGCCGCATGTGCCCGGGCGACCCGCTGATCGGCTCGGTCGCGGCCGTCTCCGTCGGGGTGGTCGGCTCGGTGCCGATGCTCGACCTCTGCTACACCGAGGACGTGGCCGCCGAGACCGACATGAACGTCGTGATGACCGGAGAGGGCAGCTTCGTCGAGGTGCAGGGCACCGCCGAGGGCGCCCCGTTCGACCGCGGCGCGCTCGACCAGCTCCTCGACCTGGCCGTGGCCGGCTGCGAGGAGCTCACGTTGATCCAGCAGGAAGCCCTGGGCTCATGAAGATCGTGCTGGCCACCCGCAACGCGGGCAAGATCGCGGAGCTGCGCCGCATCCTGGCCGACTTCGACATCGTGGGCCTCGAGGAGTTCCCCTCGATCGGCGAGGTCGCCGAGACCGGGATCACCTTCGAGGAGAACGCGCTGCTCAAGGCGCACGCCGTCGCCCAGGGCTCGGGGCTGCCCGCGGTCGCGGACGACTCGGGGCTCTGCGTCGACGTGCTCGGCGGCATGCCGGGCGTCTTCTCCGCCCGCTGGTCGGGGCGGCACGGCGACGACCAGGCCAACCTCGACCTGCTGCTCGCGCAGGTGTCCGACGTGCCGGCCGACAAGCTGACCGCGCACTTCGCCTGCGCCGCCGCGCTGGCGCTCCCGTCGGGGGAGACCCGCGTGGTGGAGGGCGTGCTGCCGGGCCGCCTCGTCAGCTCTCCCCGGGGGTCCAACGGGTTCGGGTACGACCCGATCTTCGTGCCCGACGGCGAGGAGCGCACGACGGCCGAGATGTCGCCGGAGGACAAGGACGCGATCAGCCACCGGGGGCGGGCCTTCCGCGCGCTGTCGCCGCTGGTGCGGGAGCTGCTCAGCTCGTAATCACCGCGTAAGAACCGCGCGGGGCCGGACGGCGTAGCGTCGGATTGTGCAGCGTAATTCGGTGGCGCCCGCCTGGGCCGGGGCCCTTGTGGGGCTGGTGTCCGGTGGTGTGGCCCTTGGAGTGGCCCAGCTCGTGGCCGCGTTCGTCGGGCCGGAGACGTCCCCTGTCGTGGCCGTGGGGGATGTGACGGTCGATCTTTCGCCTGCTCCTGTGAAGGAGTTCGCGATCAGCGCGTTCGGCGAGAACGACAAGACGGTCCTGGTCGGCGGCGTCCTGGTGGTGCTCGCCGCGGTCGCGGCGCTCATCGGGGCGCTGGCCCTGCGCCGGCTCGCCTACGGCTTGGCGGGGCTGGCCGCGTTCGGGGTGATCGGCGCCGTCGCGGTGCTCACCCGGCCCGGCGCCGGGCTCCTGGACGTGCTGCCGACCCTCCTGGGGGTGATGGCGGGTGCGTGGGCGCTTTCCTGGCTGGTACGGCGGGCCACGACGGACACCGGCGGCCCGGGCCCGGACGCCGGCGGCGATGCTGGGGCATCCTCTTCCGGGGACAGTGCGGCGGTGGAGCGGCCCGTCGTGATGCGGGCGGGGGATGACCTGCGGGCCTTCGACAGGCGGCGGCTGCTGACCGGCGCCGCCGGCGGCGTGGTGGTCGCCGGGGCGGCCGCCGTGCTGGGGCGGCAGCTCGGCGGGCGGCAGGTCGTGGATACCGCGCGGGTGGGCGTGGCGCTGCCCAAGCCGGTGACGCCCGCCAAGCCCGTTCCGGCGGGCGCCGACCTCCGCATCAACGGCCTGTCATCGTTCATCACGAAAAATCGTGACTTCTACCGGGTGGACACCGCGCTCATCGTCCCCCAGGTGGACCCCCGCGACTGGAAGCTGCGCATTCACGGCATGGCCGACCGGCCGGTGGAGCTCACGTACGCGGACCTGCTCGCCATGCCGCTCACCGAGGCGGACGTCACGCTCACCTGCGTCTCCAACGAGGTCGGCGGCGAGTACGTCGGGAACGCCCGCTGGCTCGGCGTCCGCATGGCCGAGGTGCTGCGCAAGGCCGGGCTCCAGTCCGGCGCCGACATGCTCCTGTCCACCTCGGCCGACGGCTTCACCTGCGGCACCCCGGTCGACGTGGTCATGGACGGCCGAGACGCGCTGTTCGCCATCGCGATGAACGGCGAGGCCCTGCCCGTGGAGCACGGCTTCCCCGTGCGGCAGGTGGTGCCCGGCCTGTACGGGTACGTGTCGGCCACCAAATGGGTCGTGGACCTCAAGGTGACCAGGTTCGACCAGGACGAGGCGTACTGGACGCCGCGCGGCTGGGCGGCCAAGGGTCCCATCAAGACCCAGTCGCGGATCGACGTCCCCAAGCCGGGTGCCTCCCTGAAGCCGGGGCGCGCCACGATCGCCGGAGTGGCCTGGGCGCAGCACACCGGGGTGGACGCCGTGGAGGTGCGGGTCGACGGTGGGGAGTGGCGGCA
This sequence comes from Nonomuraea sp. NPDC049695, assembly GCF_040674955.1. Classification (NCBI taxonomy): domain Bacteria; kingdom Bacillati; phylum Actinomycetota; class Actinomycetes; order Streptosporangiales; family Streptosporangiaceae; genus Nonomuraea; species Nonomuraea sp. NPDC049695. The sequence continues at coordinate 149,467 of NZ_JBFANV010000005.1, forward strand.
GGCGCGGCTGGCCGAGGTGCCCGGCCCCGACACCTGGCGGCAGTGGTCGATCGACTGGGACGCCGCGCCCGGGCGGCACACGATCCAGGTACGGGCGACCGATGCCGCCGGGCGTACCCAGACCGAGCAGGAGGCCCCGCCCGCGCCCGACGGCGCGACCGGCTGGCACACCATCACGGTGCAGGTGGCGTAGGCCTAGTTTGTCCCTGTTTCCGCAGGTACGGCCGGTGGTTCCTGCGGAGAATCTTGCCGACTTCCCCTCCTTGTCACGGTGACGCCTCTACGATCGGTCGTCGAGCATGACAGGAGGCAGGCCGTGTTCCGCGAGCGCAAGCCGAGTGTCCGAGACGGGCAGTACAACCCCCTGGTGGCGGAGGGGGTGCGGTGGCTCGACTACGAGCGCGCCGCCGAGGCCGGTGGCGTCACGGCGCGGGACGGCTCCCCGGAGGGCCCGGCCACCTTGTCCCCGCCGGCCGATTCGCAGTCCGACGCTTTCCTGTACGACGGCGAACCGCCGGCCGACCGGCTCGACGCCGGCGAGGGTGACTGGTTCGACGGGCCGCGCCGGCCGCCCAGGCTCGCCGACTCCAGGCCGTACGGTGTGCCCGGCGGGCTCGCGCAGCCGGACCCGCAGGTGGAGCGGGACCTCGCCGAGGCGCTGCGGCCCGGCGACCGTTTTCCCGACCCGCGCGGCACCTGGGTGCGGCTGATCAACGGCGGCGGCCCCGGCGACGACCCGTTCAGGGCCTCCAACGCCGCCGACTGCGCGCTGGCGGTGCTGTCCACCTGGCACGGCGAGCCCGCGGCGGCCGCCCCGAGATTTCCCGAGTACGACCGGATCGGCCGGCCCCTGCTGACCGGTGAGCAGGGCAGTCTCCACCGGATCGAGCGGTGGGTGGGGCACCGCTTCCAGTACGCGGGGCAGGGCCGGCACGGCTACCCGATGATCGCGCGGCGGCTGCTGGACGCCGGCCACGGGGCGAGCGCCGTCATCGCGGTGCGCTGGCCCGGCGGCGGCTCCCACGCCTGGAACGCGGTCAACGCCGATGGCGAGGTGATCTGGATCGACGCTCAGAGGGGGCACATGTCCGTCGAGCCGCCGTACACGACGGTGACCGGGGTGTTCTGCGTGCTGCTCGACCGGCAGGGGCGGCCGCGATGAACCTGGACCAGGCCCGGGCGATAGCCGAGGAGTACTTCAACGGGGTGCGGGCGCACGACGAGGCGGTGCCGGTGGGGGTGTACGGGTTCCATGACGGTTATGTCGCCTGGGTGCGTGATCTCGATCTCGACGATCCGGCGAGGCTGCCGGAGACGATCGGGGGCGGGTGCATCGTGATCGACCGGGCCACGGGCGAGGTGGTGGCCCGGCCGCTCCTCGACCCGGAGACGATCGCCGACCTCTGGCCCGGACTCACGCCCCGCTGACGTCCTGTAGGGGAAGGCCAGGCTGTACGGGGAGGGCCGGGCTGTACGGAAGGGCCGGGCGCCGCCCCCATGAGACGCCCGACCGACCGCGCGCTCCCTCTTTCCGTGTTTTTCGCTTTTATTCGGCTACATAGCTATTTGTCCGGATCAGCCGGCGGCAAGGGAGCCCACGATCGAAGCACGGGCCGCGCGGCGAGCCGGAAGCACGGCGGCCAGCATCCCCGCCACTCCCGACAGCACCACGAAGAGCCCGATCTGCCCGGCAGGCACGGTGAAGACGGCGCCGTCCAGCATCGCCCTGATGGCGGCCCATCCGAAGACGCCCCCGAGCACGACGCCCACCAGCGCCCCGATCAGCCCGAGCACCAGCGCCTCGATCGACAGCATCCGCCGCAACTGCGCCCTGGTCAGGCCCAGGGCCCGCAGCAGCGCCGACTCCCTGGTCCGCTCGTGGACCGACAGGGAGAGCGTGTTCGCGATGCCCAGCAGCGAGATCAGGATCGCCAGCCCCAGCAGCCCAGTGACGATCATGAGCAGCATGTCCAGCGTCTCGTCGAACTGGCCGCGTACCTCCGTCGAACTCGTCACCCGCACGGTCGGATAGGCCGCGACGGCGGCGTCCACCACCTTGCGCGCCCGCTCGGGCGGCACGCCGTCCCGGATGTTGATCAGGACGCGGGAGTCCGGCACGGCCCCGAAGTAGGTGTCGAACGCGGCCTCCGCGACCGTGACCGGCGGCAGCGACGACTGGCCCCCGTCGAGCAGCGCGACCACCTTCAGCGAGACGGTGCCGGCCTTGGGCGTCTTGACCGATATCGACTCGCCGAGCCGCAGGCCGAGGTCGTCGTCCACCGCCGCCTGCCCGGCGCCGAAGCCGTTCATGGAGCCGGCGGTGACGTACGGGCTGATCGGGCCGTTGAACGTGCCGACCTTGAGCCGCTTGCCCGCGACACTGGCCTTGGCGTCGCGGATCTGCGCCACGGACGCCAGTTCGGGCCGGCCGCGCAGCTGCGACGCCACGGACCTGGGGACGACCGGGTCGCCTTCCTGAGTCGCCAGCAGGTAGTCGATCGGGAACTGGTCGTCGAGCTTGGCCGTCATCGTCAGCCTGGTGGAGGCGGTGACGACGGAGATCAGCGTCATGAGCGTCACCCCGATGGTCAGCGCGATCGTGGTGGTCGCGGCCCGCCTAGGGTTGCGGCCCGAGTTGTCCACCGCCAGCCGTCCCGGCACCCCGAACAGCCTGCCCGGGATCCAGCCGACCAGCGCGCTCAGCGGTCTGACCAGCACCGGCCCGAGGATCAACACCCCCAGGAACGTCAGCGCGCCCCCGGCCATCACGACGAAGAGCGCGACCTGCTGGCCCGGCTGGAGCACGAACACGCCCACCGACGTCGTGGCGAGGCCCGCCACCAGGAAGAGCGCGGCGAAGAGCCCGCGCAGCCGGCCGGACCGGAATGTCTGCTCCTCGACCTGGGAGCGCAGCGCCGCGATCGGCGGGACCCCGGTGGCCGACCTGGCGGGGAGCAGGGCGGCGCCCACCGTGACGACCACGCCGACGGCCAGGCCGGCCGCGATCGTGGCGGGCGTGAGCGTGACGGCCGCGTCCGTGGGCATCGGGGCGTCGAGCGCGCTCAGGACGGTCAGTGTGAGCGAGGCCAGGCCGTACCCGATGACCAGGCCGAGCGCGGAGGCGAGCGCGCCGACCACCACGGACTCCAGCAGGATCGAGCCGAACACCTGCCCGCGCGTGGCGCCGATGCACCGCAGCAGCGCCATCTCCCTGGTGCGCTGGGCGACGAGGATGTTGAAGGTGTTGTAGATGACCAGCGCGGCCACCATCATCGCCACGACGCCGAACAGCAGCAGCCCCGTGGTGAGCGAGCGGATCTCCACCCCCGCCGCTCTGGCCAGGTCGTCGGCCAGTTCGCCGCCGGTTTTGACCGCGTACGCGCCGCCGGCCGCCGCCGCGACGGCCTGCTTCAGGCCGGGAGCCGTGCCCGCGACGTCGATCTCGCGGTAGCCCTTCGCGCCGGTCATCCGCTGCGCGGTGGCAGCGGTGAAGCCGACCGCCCCGGTGTAGGAGAGCTCCTGGTCCACGCCCGGGTCGAGCAGCCCGACGAGCTTGAACCGGTGCGGGCGCTGCCTGTCGTCGAGCACGGTGATCGTGTCGCCGAGCTGGAAGTCCTGGGCCTTGGCGGTGTTCTTGTCGAGCACGGCGGCCTGGTCGTCGGTCCCGGGACCGGTGCCCGAGACGATGTCGGTGCGGTCGAGCGGGCCGCGGACGACGGACAGGGCGGTGGTGGGGGCGTTCCCGGCGGTCTTGCCGTCCTTGCCGAGCACGGGCGCGGCGGCGCGGATCAGGCCCTGCGCCTCGGTCACGCCGTCCAGCGCGCGTATCCGCTCCAGGACCTGCTCGGGCAGCACGGCGTCCGGGCCCTTGGGCAGCACGGCCACGTCCACCTTGGCCGCGTCGGCCGTGACGCGCTGCGCGAACCCGGCCTGCATGGTGTCGTTCAGCACGAACGTGCCCGCGATGAACCCCACGCCGAGCGTGATCGCCAGCGAGGTGAGCAGCAGCCGGAGCTTGTGCGCGCGCAGCCCGGCCAGTGCCGTCTTCAGCACCTCACCCCTCCAGCTTCACGAGCGTGTCCAGCACCGACTGCGGCGTCGGCGCGGTGATCTCGGTGACCAGCTCGCCGTCGCGCAGGAAGACCACGCGGTCGGCGTACGAGGCGGCCACCGGGTCGTGCGTGACCATGACGATGGTCTGGCCCAGCTCGCGCACGGAGGTGCGCAGGAAGGACAGGACCTCGGCGCCGCTTCGGGAGTCGAGGTTGCCCGTCGGCTCGTCAGCGAAGATCACCTGGGGCTTGCTGATCAGTGCCCTGGCCACGGCCACGCGCTGCTGCTGGCCGCCCGACAGCTCGGTCGGCCTGTGCGAGAGCCGGTCCTTCAGGCCCACGGTCTCGATGACCCGCTCGAACAGCGGCTGGTCCGCCTGGCGGGCGGCGATGTCGAGGGGCAGGCGGATGTTCTGCTCGGCGGTGAGCGTGGGCAGCAGGTTGAACGCCTGGAAGACGAACCCGATCCGCTCGCGCCGCAGCAGCGTGAGCTGCCGGTCGCTCAGCCCGGTGAGCTCCACGTCGCCGATGTGCACGGTGCCCGACGTGGCGGTGTCGAGCCCGGCCAGGCAGTGCATCAGCGTGGACTTGCCCGAGCCCGACGGGCCCATGATGGCGGTGAACGCGCCCGTGGCGAAGGACACGTTCACCGCGCGGAGGGCGTGTACCTGGGCGTCGCCCTGGCCGTACACCTTGGTGAGATCTCTGGCCACCACCGCGGGCGGGGCTTGGGTGAGCGTCACATTCATGCGCATCACGCTAGGAGTGGAAAGTTCGGGATTTATGGGCCTTGTGGATGGACTTTGTGTAGGCCTCTGGATGACCCCGGTCAGACTTTCGGTCGATGCGACGGCACGATCAGCCCGGCCTCGTACGCGTACACCACCACCTGGGCCCGGTCCCGCAGCCCCAGCTTGGCCAGCACCCGCCCCAGGTGCGTCTTCACCGTCGCCTCCGCCACCTCCAGGCCGCTCGCGATCTCGGCGTTGGACCGGCCGCGGGCCACCATGAGCAGCACCTCGCGCTCGCGCGGCGTCAGGTCGGCCCCCGGCACCGGCTCGTCCGTCGGCAGCTGCGTGGCGAACCTGTCCAGCATCCGCCGCAAGGTGCTCGGCGACACCACGGCGTCGCCCGCGTGCACCACCCTGATCGCGCTGACCAGGTCGGCCGGTGGCACGTCCTTCAGCAGGAACCCGGCCGCACCCGCCTTGACCGCCGCGAACGCGTACTCGTCGAGGTCGAACGTGGTCAGGATCAGCACCTTCGGCCCGTTGACGTGCCTGGTGGCCTCGACGCCGTCCATGTTCGGCATGCGCACGTCCATGAGCACGACGTCCACCTCGGTGGTCTTGAGATTCTCCAGCGCCGAGAGCCCGTCCCCGGCCTCCGCCACCACCTCGATGTCCGGCTGGGCCGCCAGCACCATCCTGAACCCGGCCCGCAGCAGCTCCTGGTCGTCGACGAGCATCACACGAATCACCCTGCCGCCTCCTCTACGCCGCGTTGACCATGGGCAGCCTGGCCAGCACCTCGAAGCCGCCGCTCTGGCGGGGGGCCGCCGAGATGGCGCCGCCGTACATGCCGACCCGCTCCCGCATGCCGATCAGGCCGTGGCCGTCTGGGCTCCTGGGCGCCGCCGCGCCCCTGCCGTCGTCGGTCACGCGCACGACCAGCTCGGGGCCGCTGTAGTCGATCTCCACGACCGCCCGCACGCCGGGGCCGCCGTGTTTGAGCACGTTCGTCAGCGCCTCCTGGACGATGCGGTAGACCGCGAGCTGCTGGCCCTCGGGCAGCTCGCGCGGGAACCCGGAGACCTCCAGCCGGGCGGGCACTGCCGAGCCGCGTACCAGCTCCTCGAGCTGTCCGAGCCCGGGCTGCGGGGTGTAGTCGATGATCGCCGCCTCGTCCTCGCGCAGGACGCCGACCAGCCTGCGCATCTCGGCGAGGGCCGCGCGGCCCGTCTTGGAGATCGCCTTGACGGCCAGGCGGGCCTGCTCCGGGTCGGTGTCGAGGGCGTAGCCCGCGCCGTCGGCCTGCACCACCATGACGCTGACGTTGTGGGCCACGACGTCGTGCAGCTCCCTGGCGATCCTGGCGCGCTCGGCCGCCGCGGCCATCCTGGCCTGCTGGTCGCGCTCGCGTTCGGCCCGTTCGGCGCGCTCCTCCAGCCCTTCGAGGTAGCGCCTGCGCGTGTTGGCGTACAGGCCGGCCAGCCAGATCGTCACCACGAAGATCGAGCCGCTGAAGAACATGCCGAACGTGGGCGTGTCCCAGTTGACCAGCGCCAGGAACACGCCCAGCTCCGCCACCAGGCACGCGGCCAGCGCCCAGCGGAACGGGGACCGGTAGGCCACGGCCCAGAGCGCGATGAGCACCGCGAGGTTGGCGGGCAGCGGATTGACGTGCGCCAGCCACTGGCCGAAGCAGACCAGCGAGATGACGGCGAACGAGGCGATCGGGCGGTCCCGCCAGAGCAGCGGCAGCAGCAGAGCCGCCGACAGGGCCAGATATCCGGCCACGCTGAGGTGCGCGCTGCTCAGCGTCGGCTCGATGCTCGCGTACGGGATCGCGAGGATCGCGCACAGCGCGGCGAGCGGCATCACCCGGAGGGCGGCCGCCGGCTTCTCATGGCGCCTCGACCACGCCCGTACCCTGCCGAACACACCCCTCACGATATGTAGCTCCACCTGACCTTTGTTCCGCCTGGAGGTGGAAGTGCGACTACGACCCAGGTCTTACACGACGCGGGGCAGGCCTGGGTCTTACGCCGGTCTTACGGTGATTTGGGCACCATGATTCCTGGGAGCGCCCCTCTTGCGGGCGAGTAAAGGGAGATCGTGATGGCGGATCATGATCGCGAAGCCGGGTCGCGCGGTGAAGAGGAAGCACCGCGCGACCCTGCCCCCGCGGAGGAGACCGAGAACCGGGTAGCAGGCCGGAGCGGACTGAGGTACGGCGATCCCCCGCCTGGTCCCGGCATCGCGCCCACCATCCCCGTGGCGTCGTCCTCGCATCCCGGGTCCTACCGGGACTTCTTCCGGCAGAAGCAGACCCAGATCCTCGGCGCCGGCCTGATCGGCCTCTTCGTCGGCGGCCTGCTCGGCGGCGGCGCCGTGGCCGCGATCGGCAACCTCACCCACCGGGACGAGGCGCGCGGTGGTGTGTACTGGGGTCCGGGCCGGATGCACGAGCGTTTCATGGTGCCCGCACCCGGCGCGGTCTGCGACCGGAGGGCGGGCAGCCTGTGGTGCGACAACGTGGTGCCCGCGCCCGTGCCCAGCTTCAGCATGGCCCCCGAACCCTTGCCGACCAGCACCGGCTGAGAGCTGTTTCCCGGCAGGCTAACGGCGGACGTGCAGGCGGACGACGGTGCCCGCGTCGTCGTTGCGGATCTCGCGGCGGATCCTGCCGACGATCTCCTGGTCCAGCTTGCTCACCACCGCGCCCACATCCGCCGACGACGGACAGGTGACGCCGATGCGCAGGCCGTCCTCGCCGACCCGTACGTGCGCCCTGCCCAGCCCTTCCACGTTCTTCAGCCCGACGAACAGCATGGCGGTGCCCGTGCCGTTCGGCACGCGGCGGCGGCCCCAGCCGAGGCTGAGCAGCAGCCAGCGGAGCGAGACCAGGGCCAGCAGCATCAGGCTCAGGGCCAGCGACCACAGGGTCCAGGGCTCGTCGAGCACCTTGCGGGCCTGGACGGGCAGGACCTTCGCGGTGGGCGCCAGGTCGAAGAAGCGGTCGTGGCCGCGCAGCCAGGCGTAGACGCCAAGACTCAGCAGCGTCCCGCCCACGACGCCAAGGCCTGTGCGGTTGCCCGTGTACTGCCGCATCTACCGTCCCTTCCTGCGGAGCCGGACCACGACCTCGCCCGTGCCCAGCGTCCCCACACCCGCCAGCCGGTCGCCCACCGCCGTGCCGATCTGCCTGAGCATGGCGCCCGAGCTCTCCGACTCCGTCACGATGGTGACCTCTATGGTGCGGCGGCGCAGCCGTACCCGGGCCTTCTTCACCCCCGCCACCTGCTGGGCGGCCGCGCGTAGCGTGCGGCGCAGGCCCGAGCGGGTGATGCCGATGACGATCAGCGCGTCGGACGTCTCCACCGGCACCAGCCCGGAGCGACCCGGTACGAGCGCCAGCAGCAGCATCAGCATGCCCGCCCCCACCGTGACCAGGGCGGCGGTGGACAGCTCCGGCCAGGTGGTCTTGCCCGCGAGGTCCACGAGCTCGTTCACGGGTACCCAGCCGAGCGGGTGTCCGAGCAGCCCCGACACCACCTCGGCCGCCGTCGCCCCCAACCCGGCGGTCAGCGCGAGCGCGACGAAGGCTCCAGGGAGGGTACGCGCCGGCCTGAGCGCCCTTCTCGCCCTGCGCAGCCCGGTCTGCCGCGTCGTGACGGCGGCGGCGCCGGGCGCTGTCTGCTGAAGCGTGGTCATCACAACGACAGACGTACATGGGTGGCGCGGGGCCGGAACCGCACCCTCGCCGCCCGTTTGCCCGAACATTACGGGGACAGGCAGTAATGTGAACGGCGCTCATATTCACCTGCCGGATATGCCGTTAGGCTGCTCATATGGACGACCGCCAGCGCTACGACCGCGCCACAGTGGTCCTCGAACCACCGCTCGCGATCCTCGATCTTGAGGCGATGCGGGCCAACGCGGCGGACCTGGTGCGGCGGGCCGCGGGCAAGCCGATCCGGGTGGCGAGCAAGTCGGTACGCAGCCGCCCCGTGCTCGAACGCATCCTGGCCATGGACGGCTTCCAGGGCATCATGGCCTTCACGCTCCCCGAGGCCCTGTGGCTCGCCTCCGAGGGCTTCACCGACCTCCTGGTGGCGTACCCGACGGCCGACCGGCACGCGCTCGCCGAGCTGGCCGGGAACGCCGACGCGGCCCGGCACATCACCGTCACCATCGACTCGGTCGCCCACCTCGACTTCATCGAGGCGGCCGTGGCGGGGGTGCACTCTCGGGCGGAAATCCGGATATGTATCGACATCGACGCCGGATATGTCGCCTTCGGTGGGAAGTTTCGGGCGGGGGCTCTCCGTTCGCCCATCCGCGAGCCGGAGGAGGCCGCCGACCTGGCCGCCGCCGTCGCCAAGCGCCCCGGGTTCAGGCTGGCCGGGCTCCTGGCGTACGAGGCGCAGATCGCCGGAGTCGGCGACGCCCCGGCCGCGAACGCCGCCTACACCCGCGCCATCCGCATCATGCAGGCCCGCTCCGCCAGGGACCTCATCTTCAGGCGCGGCCGCATCGTGAACGCCGTCCGCCAGGTCGCCGACCTCGAGTTCGTCAACGGCGGCGGCACCGGCTCGGTCGAACGCACCGTGCGCGAGAAGGCCATCACGGAGGTGGCGGCCGGATCGGGGTTCTTCCATCCGAGGCTGTTCGACTTCTACCGCCGCTTCACCGGGCATCCGGCCGCGCTGTTCGCCCTGCCGGTGGTCCGCCGCCCGGCCCCTGACACGGTGACCGTGCTCGGCGGCGGCTACCTGGCCTCGGGCGCCCCCGGGCCGAGCCGCCTGCCCCAGCCGTACCTGCCCGCCGGGCTCCGCTACGCGCCTGACGAGGGGGCGGGCGAGGTGCAGACCCCGCTCCTCGGCCAGGCGGCCGAGGACCTGCGGATCGGGGACAGGGTGTGGTTCAGGCACGCCAAGGCGGGCGAGCTGTGCGAGCGCTTCGACACGCTCCACCTCATCGACGGCGACACCCTGGTGGAGTCGGTGCCCACCTACCGGGGCGAGGGCCGGACCTTCCTCTGACCGCCCCGGCCCCGGGGGTCAGCGGCGATTGCGGCGGCGCCAGAGCATGATGGCCGCCCCCACGACCAGCACGGCCCCGACCCCGATCAGCACCGGTGCCAGGTCGGGCCGCTCTTCCTCCCACACCTGGTCGGTGTCGTCGCCGTACGCGGCCGGCCGCGGCGTCACTCCCAGCGCGTCGCCCACGGACACCACGAAGTTCGTGGCCCGGGTCTTGACGTCCTCCACCGTGCGCTCGGCGACCCGCTTGGGGCTCACCCGGTCGGCAATGGCGTCAACCGTCTGCGCCAACTCCGCGCGCGTCCGCGCGATCCGCCGCTCCAGCTCGTCGGGATCGGTGTCAGCCATGTCTCTCCTCTCGACCGTACGCGGGGCCGCGCCCGCTCCGCGTGCCGTGCGAGCTCCGTCCGTTCTGGTCGTGATCAGTCTGTCAGGTCGGCACGCCGTACGGCACGGCGGCCAGGCCGGTAGGTTGGCGGGAAGGAACTCAGGAGGGCACATTGACCGACACCAAGCTCGCGCCCGGCGACGCCGCGCCCGAGTTCACGCTACCCGCCGCCGACGGCACCACTGTCTCCCTTGACGCCTACCGCGGCAAGCGGGTGATCCTCTATTTCTACCCCGCCGCGATGACGCCCGGCTGCACCAAGCAGGCCTGTGACTTCCGCGACAGCCTTGACCAGCTGACCGCCGAGGGTTTCGTCGTCCTCGGCGTGTCGAAGGACAAGCCGGCGAAGCTGGTCAAGTTCGCCGAGCGCGACGCCCTGACCTTCCCGCTGCTGTCCGACCCCGAGCTGGCCGTGCACCAGGCGTACGGGGCGTACGGCACGAAGAAGCTGTACGGCAAGGAGGTCGTGGGGGTCATCCGCTCGACGTTCGTCATCGACGCGGACGGGAAGGTGGAGCAGGCACTCTACAACGTAAAGGCCACGGGTCACGTGGCAGGGTTGAAGAAGAAGCTCGGCCTGAGCTGACCACTGCCTGCGGGCCCTCCGCCGAGGGCCCGTGCCGCCCCTTCGCGGGGGTCGACTTGCGCACGCTCCTCATGCCCATTCGGAGCGCTAAACTATGTGAGCCCTGCTCTGGTGAGGGCTGCGCGGGCGTGGCGAAATGGCATACGCGGCAGGTTTAGGTCCTGTTGGTGGAGACACCGTGGGGGTTCGAGTCCCCCCGCCCGCACACTTATGCGCTGGATCGGCCTCTGTTCCGCCCGGCAAACGTCGCTGTTTGTGAGTGACAGTTCGGGCACAGCAGTCTGAGGTTCTCTCGCCGGTTGCCGAGCGGATTGCCGTTGTTGTGGTCCACCTCCAGCGTCAACGGCTTCTCTTGCCAGGTTTCCCCGATCTCGCAGTTGACACAACGCTCAGGCACGCCACGGAGGTCTATTGACATGACGGAGGAGAAGCTGGAAAGAGGGGCTCTCGGATTCCGCGACGACCGGCATTTCAGCCTGTTCGCGTATCGCCCCCAGCATTCGTACGCCGTGGTCAGAGGATTTCCGCCTCTTGAGGCTATTGAGGAGGGAGACGGTGAAGGCATCGTGCGGGACCTGTTCTTCGCAGGTGTCTGGCGTATCGCCTGCTGGAAGGATATGGGTCCCATCCACCTGCGCAAGCCGACCGACGCCGAGGCCGACATCCTGACGTCCCTGCTCGGGGAAGTCCGGCATGGATTGGGCATCTTCCTTCTCGAACCCGATTCCATCGAGAGCTACATCATCGCTCACGGAGTTTGCTGGGCCGACTACGAGATCATGCTGGGCGAAGAGAGTCCTCTGACGGCTCCGACGGGCGACCGCACACCCCCGGTGGACGGCATTGTCAGATTCGCTGAATGAACCGATATCCGTCCGGTCACGTACCGACCGCCGCTCCGCGCGCGGCAGTCGGCGTATCAAAGAGCCGAGAGCCCGGTCGTCACCCCGTACAAGGGCAAGGACAAGTGGCGGCCGTCGCCGCGCAGGGCGATCCGGCTGCCGTGATGGCCTTGTCGGAGGCCGCCGCGTTCCGCTCGATGCACGGGATGCGGCGGCTATTCGTAGTGGTACCGGGCCTGCAGGATGACGATCTCGTCGTTCGCGGCGAGATATACCAGGCGATGCTCGTCGGTGATGCGCCGCGACCACGCACCCGCCAGCGCGTATTTAAGCGGCTCTGGCTTTCCGATGCCCTCGTAGGGATCACGCAGGGTGTCTTCGATGAGCCGGTTGATCCGTTTGAGTATCTGCCGGTCGGCCGTCTGCCAGTGGACGTAGTCCTCCCAGCCTTGGCTTGTGAATGAGACTTTCACCCCGCAGCCTCGTCGTCCAGTAGTTCGTGCCGTTCGTAGCGTCCTCCGACCGCTTCCTGGTAGGACTCGATCAACCGACGCGCGTTGGCGGGGGAGCGGAGAAGGTAGGCCGTTTCCTGGAGAGCTTCGTATTCCTCTGCGGCCACAAGGTAGGCGTTGCCGCTCTTGGACACGATTTCCACGGCGGTGCGGTCGTTGTTGACCTCTTCGATGAGAGGGAACAGTCGACGGCGGGCTTCGCTGGCAGTAATGGACACGGCCCCCCCTGGGAGTGGTACAACATCATGGTACCACTCGATGGGTTGTTCGGCACTCGATCACTTCGCTAGGGAATGCGATACGCCGGTCAGCCAACGATGCCCCACTCGGCGGCCAACTCGTCGCGGGTGAACGTCCGCACGTTGCCCGGGTCGGTCGCGTTGTCCATGATGGCTCGCATGGCCTGCTGACGCCCTACCTCTCGACGCAGCCGCCGGACCTCGGCTTTCAGTGCCTCGTATTCGTCACGCGGGATGGTGACGACCTCGTCGTGGTGTTGCGACGTCATGGTCGCACGTTACCTGCTCGCTATGACATTCCCAGATGCACCGGTAGGACCCACGCCCGCCCGCAGCCGGCCGTCAGCATTCGATCACGTTGACGGCGAGGCCGCCGCGTGACGTCTCCTTGTACTTGTCCAGCATGTCCCGCCCCGTGTCCCGCATCGTCTTGATGGCCTTGTCCAGGGCCACGAAGTGGCGGCCGTCGCCGCGCAGCGCGATCCGGGCGGCCGTGATGGCCTTGTTGGAGGCCACCGCGTTCCGCTCGATGCACGGGATCTGGACCAGGCCGCCGATCGGGTCGCAGGTCAGGCCCAGGTTGTGCTCGATGCCGATCTCGGCGGCGTTCTCCACCTGCTCAGGTGTGCCCCCGAGGACCTCCGTGAGGGCGGCCGAGGCCATCGAGCAGGCCGAGCCGACCTCGCCCTGGCAGCCCACCTCGGCGCCCGAGATCGAGGCGTTCTCCTTGAACAGCACGCCGATCGCGCCCGCCGTCAGCAGGAAGCGCACCACGCCCTCCTCGTCCGCGCGCGGCACGAAGCGGGTGTAGTACGTCAGGACGGCCGGGATGATGCCGGCGGCGCCGTTGGTGGGGGCGGTGACGATGCGGCCCCCGGCGGCGTTCTCCTCGTTGACCGCCAGCGCGAAGAGCGTCACCCAGTCCATGGCCTGCAGCGGGTCCTTCTCGGCCGGTTCGGACTGCAGGCGGCGATGGAGCTGGTTGGCGCGGCGCTTGACCTTGAGGCCGCCGGGCAGGACGCCCTCCTTGGAGATGCCGCGGTGCACGCACTCCGACATGACCTGCCAGAGCCGCAGCAGGCCCGCGCGGATCTCCTCCTCGGTGCGGCCGAACGCCTTCTCGTTCTCGAGCATGAGGGCCGAGATGGACAGGCCTGTGTTGGAGCAGTGCTTGAGCAGCTCCTCACCGGTGGTGAAGGGGTAGGGCAGTACGGTGTCGTCCGGCTTGATGCGGTCGGCGCCGGTGGCCTTCTCGTCCACGACGAAGCCGCCGCCGACCGAGAAGTAGACCTTCTCCCTCAGCTTCTCGCCATCGGCCGTGTACGCGGTGAAGCGCATGCCGTTCGGGTGCTCGGGCAGCGAGATCTTGCGTTCGAAGACGAGGTGCTCGCCCACGACGAAGGGGATCTCGTGCGTCCCGTACAGCTTGACCATGCCCGACTCGCGCATCTCGGCCAGCCGGCCGTCGATGGAGTCGACGTCCACCAGCTCGGGCTTCTCGCCGGAGAGGCCGAGCAGGACCGCCTTGTCGCTGCCGTGGCCCTTGCCGGTCAGGCCGAGCGAGCCGTACAGGATGGCCTCGACGCGCGCGACCTGCGGGAGCAGGTCGTCCTCGTGCAGCCCGCGGGCGAACTTGTGCGCGGCAGCCATCGGGCCTCCCGTGTGGGAGCTCGACGGGCCGATGCCGATCTTGAAGAGGTCGAAGACGCTGATCGCCATTGATGAGCGCTGCCTTTCATACGGTGCCGGGGCCCGGGCTCGGGCCCCGGCGAACAGGTCAGGACTCGCCTGAGGTGAGTGCCTTGTACTCCTCGGCGGAGAGCACGTCTTCGGGCTCGCCCTCGACGCGCACCCGGAACATCCAGCCATCGCCGTACGGGTCGCTGTTGACCAGGCTGGGGTCGTCCACGACGACCTGGTTCACCTCGACGATCTCACCGCCGACGGGGGTGTAGATCTCGTTCACCGACTTGGTGGACTCCACCTCGCCGACCGAGTCGCCCGCCTCGACGGTGGAGCCGACCTCGGGGAGCTGCACGTAGACGACGTCACCAAGGGAGTCGGCGGCGAAGGCCGTGACGCCGACGGTCACGGTGAGGCCGTCGTCGAGGCCCGCCACCCACTCGTGCTCCTTGGTGTAGCTCAGGTCGTCAGGGATGTTGCTCACTTGTTCCTCCTGTAGAAGGGCAGCTCAACCAGGTCCATAGGTTCTTGGCTGCCCCGGATGTCCACGGCCAGGCCTGATTCGACGCCCGCGTCCACGTAGGCCATCGCGATGGGCTTTCCCAGGGTCTGGGAGGGCGCACCGCTGGTGACCTCGCCGACGACGGCGCCGTCCTTGGTGACCGGGTAGCCGTGGCGCGGCACCCGGCGTCCCCGCGCGACCAGGCCGACGAGACGGCGCCGCGGCGTGTCGTCCTTGACCGCCTCGAGCGCCGACCTGCCGACGAAGTCGCCCGGCTTGTCGAATTTCACCACCTTGCCCAGCCCCGCGTCGAACGGGGTCAGTTCGGCGCTGAGTTCGTTGCCGTACAGCGGCATGCCCGCCTCGAGCCTGAGCGTGTCGCGGGCGGACAGGCCGGCGGGCTTGAGCCCGTGCGGCTCGCCCGCCGCCATGAGCGCGTGCCAGAGCGGCACCGCGTCCTGGTTGGCGACGAACAGCTCGAACCCGTCCTCGCCGGTGTAGCCGGTGCGGGCGATGAGCGCCTGCCGCCCGTCGACCACGCCGGGCAGGCCCGCGTAGTACTTGAGGCCGTCGAGGTCGGCGTCGGTGAGCGTGGCGAGGATCTCCTGGGCTCGGGGCCCCTGTACGGCGATCAGCGCGTACTGGTCCGAGCGATCCTCGACCACCACGTCGTACGCCTTCGACCGCTCTTTCAGCTCATTTCCGACTTTTTCGTAGTTCGAGGCGTTTGCTACGACCATGAACTCCTCGTCGCCCAGCCGGTAGACGATGAGGTCGTCGAGCACCCCGCCGCGCTCGTTCACGATCATGGTGTACCTGGCCCGCCCGGGCGCCAGCGCCGACAGGTGGCCGACCAGCGCGTAGTCGAGGGCCTCGCCCGCCTGCGGCCCGGTCAGGAAGATCTCGCCCATGTGCGAGAGGTCGAACAGCCCGGCCGCCTGCCGGACGGCGTTGTGCTCCGCGGACTCGCTCCCGTACCGGAGCGGCATGAGCCACCCCGCGAAGTCGGTGAGCATGGCGCCGAGGCTCTCGTGAACGTCTCGTAGCGGTGTGGGTCGGGACATTTGTCGCACCTCTGGACAGGATCGGATGCCAGCATCCTCCCCCTCTGTCGTCGATGCCTGAGAGCTTCGCCCGAGTTTTGCCGGACTTTCACCTTCGGCGAGGCCGCGCAGGCCTGCTTTCCAGAGGTCACCCGCCGAGTAAGAAACCTGTCTCAAGCGGACTGCCGCCCTATCGTCGTGCCCGCGATGTCCGTAGCGGCAGTCCACTTGGCAGATTTCTCACTCGGATACCGCGCGGTCCTTTGCCTTGAGAGGTTTGCGGGGAGGGCTTGCTCCTTCAGGGACCCTGACCGGATGTCAGGGTGCTCTCCCGCGCGGTTTTGCCGGTGATGTTCGTCAGCCTAGTGCGGTGATGGGGGTGTTGTCGCGTTCCGGCCTCTCACGAACCGCTCTGGCGAATGGTGGCTTTCCGTCCGGTCGCTGTGGACCCTGCGGTCAGCAGGCGGCGACGAGGGCCTCGAAGAGCGCGCAGTCCTCAGCGGCCTCCGGGTGCCACTGCACGGCCACGGCGAAGGGCGCCGAGTCCAGCTCGACCGCCTCGATCGTGCCGTCGTCGGCGGTCGCGCCGACCGTGAGGCCGGGCGCGAGGCGGTCGATGGC
The DNA here is from genome assembly GCF_040674955.1 of Nonomuraea sp. NPDC049695. Taxonomy (NCBI): domain Bacteria; kingdom Bacillati; phylum Actinomycetota; class Actinomycetes; order Streptosporangiales; family Streptosporangiaceae; genus Nonomuraea; species Nonomuraea sp. NPDC049695. The sequence goes on from NZ_JBFANV010000005.1 coordinate 165,702, forward strand.
CTGGTGGTGGTAGTGGGGGACCGTCACGGGCCCGGTGCCCAGCGCCTTGGCCACGCGGGTGCCGGGCACGGCGGTGACGGGCAGCGGGCCGAAGCGGCCGGGCGCGGGGGCGTGGTCCGTGTGCCCGACCACGTCGGGGAGGTGCTGGTGGAGGCTGCCCCCGAGGGCGACGTTGAGCACCTGGAGGCCGCGGCAGATGCCCAGGTACGGCAGGCCCGCGTCGAGGGCCGCGCCGATCAGGGCGAACTCCGCCTCATCACGAAATTTCCGGATATAGCCGGTGTGTTCCCCAGGCGGCTCGCCGTACCTCGCCGGGTCGATGTCCCCGCCACCGGCCAGAACGAGCCCGTCCAGGCGGCCCACGACCTGCGCGGGCTCGCCGGCCGGCGGCAGCACGACCGGCTGCCCGCCGGCGCGTACGACCTGCTCCACGTACATGTACGGCAGGAGCGCCACGGTCATGTCCGCCCAGACCGTGAAGTTCGCCGGCTCGACGTACGACGTGATGCCGATGACGGGACGCTGCACCATGATCTCCCAGAGCTAGAGCGGCGTGACGTACGCGCCGGAGATGCCGCCGTCCACCAGGAACTCGCTGCCCGTGATGAACGACGCGTCGTCGCTGGCCAGGAACGCCACCGCCGCCGCGATCTCCGACGCCTCGGCGAAGCGCCCGACGGGGATGTGCACCAGCCGCCGCTGTGCCCGCTCCGGGTCCTTGGCGAACAGCTCCTGCAGCAAGGGCGTGTTCACCGGCCCGGGGCAGAGCGCGTTCACCCTGATGCCCTCCCTGGCGAACTGCACGCCCAGCTCGCGCGTCATCGCGAGCACCCCGCCCTTGGAGGCCGTGTACGAGATCTGCGAGGTCGCCGAGCCCATGACCGCCACGAAGGACGCGGTGTTGATGATCGAGCCCTTGCCCTGCCGCCGCATGTACGGGATGACGTGCTTGCAGCAGAGGTAGACGCTGGTGAGGTTCACCTCCTGGACCCGGCGCCAGGCGTCGATGCCGGTCTCCAGGATGGAGTCGTCGTCGGGCGGCGAGATGCCCGCGTTGTTGAAGGCGATGTCCACGCTGCCGTAGGTGTCGAAGGCCGTCTGGAACATCCTGACGACATCGTCCTCGCTGGTCACGTCGGCCTTGACGAAGAGGCCGCCGACCTCGTTCGCCGCCTTGACCCCCGCCTCCTCGTCGATGTCCACGCAGACGACCTTGGCGCCCTCCTCGGCGAACCTGCGCACGGTGGCCAGCCCGATGCCGCTGCCCGCACCGGTGATGACCGCCACCCGATCCTGCAAACGCTGCACTGCATTCACTCCCAGGAGATGAAGACGTTCTTGGTCTCGGTGAACGCCGCCAGGGCGTCGGGGCCGAGTTCCCTGCCGAGCCCGGACTGCTTGAAGCCGCCGAACGGCGTCCAGTAGCGGACCGACGAGTGCGAGTTGACCGACAGATTGCCCGCCTCGACCGCCCTGGCCACGCGGAGCGCCCGCCCGACGTCCCGGGTCCAGATGGAGCCGCTCAGGCCGTAGGGGGTGTCGTTCGCGATCCGTACGGCCTCGGCCTCGTCCTGGAAGCGCACCACCGACACGACCGGCCCGAAGATCTCCTCGGTGAACGCCGGGTCCGTCACCTCGGGCGTCAGCACGGTCGGCGGGAACCAGTAGCCCTTGCCGTCGGGGCAGGCTCCCTGCAGGTAGGGGGTGCCGCGGACGAAGCCGCGCACGCGGTCGAGGTGTTCGGCGCTGATCAGCGGGCCCATCTCGGTGCTCTCGTCGAGCGGGTCGCCGACCTTGACGCCGCGTACGGCCGTCGCCAGGCGGTCCATGAACGCGTCGTACACCTCGGCCTGGACGAGGAGCCGGGACCGGGCACAGCAGTCCTGGCCGGAGTTGTCGAAAACGGCGTAGGGGGCGGTTGCCGCGGCCTTCTCGAGATCGGCGTCCGCGAAGACGATGTTCGCGGACTTGCCGCCCAGCTCCAGCGTGACCCGCTTGACGTGCCGCGCCGCCTTGGCGGCGATCTCCTTGCCCACCTCGGTCGAGCCGGTGAACACGATCTTCGCCACGCCGGGGTGCTCCACGAGGCGGGCACCCGCCACCTCCCCTGCCCCAGGCAGAACCTGGAGCACCCCCTCGGGGAGGCCCGCGGCGAGGGCCAGCTCGGCCAGCCTCAGCGCGGTCAGCGGGGTCCACTCGGCCGGTTTGACGATCACCGTGTTGCCGGCCGCGAGCGCCGGGGCCATGCCCCAGGACATGATCATCATAGGGAAGTTCCACGGCACGATGACACCGACGACGCCCAGCGGCTCCTGGAACGTGATGTCCACGCCCCCGGGCACCGGGATCTGCCTGCCGTGATCGCGTTCGGGGGCGCCGGCGTAGAAGTGGAGCACGTCACGCACGTTGCCGGCGGCCCAGCGGGCGTTGCCGATCGGGTGGCCGGCGTTGGCCAGCTCCAGGAGCGCCAGCTCCTCGCCGTGCTCGTCCACCAGGTCCGCGAACCTGCGCAGCAGCCGCGCCCGGTCGCCCGGCGACACCTTCCGCCAGCTCTCGTACGCCTTCCTGGCACGCTCCACGGCCCGGTCGACCTCGGCGGCGTCGGCCAGTTCGACGTCGGCCACGACGTCCTCCGTGGCCGGATTAACGATCTTCATGCGCCCCATTCACATCCGCTCGAAACCACGGAAAAGCTCCCAATCGGTGACCGCCGCGTCGAACGCGGCCAGCTCCACCCGCGCGTTGTTCGCGTAGTGCTCGACCACATCCTCGCCGAACGTCTCACGCGCCAGCTTCGACCCCTCGAACAGCGCCAGCGCGTCGCGCAGCGTGTGGGGGACGGTCTCGGCGCCGGAGTCGTAGGCGTTGCCCTCGTACGCGCTCTCCAGCGGCAACTCGTTGTCGATGCCGTGCAGCCCGGCCGCGATCAGCGCGGACACCGCGAGGTACGGGTTGACGTCGCCGCCCGGGACCCGGTTCTCGACGCGCAGCGACAGGCCGTGGCCGACCAGCCTCAGCGAGCAGGTGCGGTTGTCCACGCCCCACTTGACGGCCGTGGGCGCGAAGCTGCCGGGGACGTAGCGCTTGTAGGAGTTGATGTTGGGCGCGTACATGAGGGTGAGCTCGCGCAGGCAGGCGAGCTGACCGGCGACGAAGCGGGCGCCGAGCGGGGAGAGCCCGTACGGCCCCTCGCCCGCCATCACCGGATCGCCCTCGCTGCTCCGCAGTGAGATGTGGATGTGGCAGGAATTGCCCTCGCGCTGGTTGGGCTTGGCCATGAAGGTGATCGACTTGCCCTCCTGGGCGGCGATCTCCTTGGCGCCGGTCTTGTAGATGACGTGGTGGTCGCAGGTCCTGAGCGCCTCGTCGTAGCGGAAGGCGATCTCGTGCTGGCCCAGGTTGCATTCGCCCTTGGCGGACTCGACGTACAGGCCGGCGCCTTCCATGCTCCGCCTGATCCGCCTGAGCAGCGGCTCGATGCGGGAGGTGCCGAGGAGCGAGTAGTCGACGTTGTAGAGGTTGGCGGGGGACAGGTCGCGGTAGCCGCGCTTCCACGCGTCCTCGTACGTGTCCTCGTACACGCAGAACTCCAGCTCGGTGCCCACGTACGCGGCCAGGCCGCGCTCGGCGAGGCGGGCGAGCTGCCTGCGCAGGATCTGCCGGGGCGAGGCGGTCACGTCGCCGCCGCCCTCCCAGCCCAGGTCCGCCATCAGCATCGCGGTCCCCTCGTGCCACGGCACCCGGCGCAACGTCGCCAGGTCCGGCTTCATGACGAAGTCGCCGTAGCCCCGCTCCCAGGACGACATGGCGTACCCGGAGACGGTGTTCATGTCCACGTCCACGGCCAGCAGGTAATTGCAGCCCTCGGAGCCGTGGTGCAGCACCTCGTCGAGGAAATAGCGTGCGGACAGTCTCTTGCCCTGCAACCTGCCCTGCATGTCGGCGATCGCGAGGAGGACGGTGTCGATGCGCCCGGCCGCCACCTCGTCGCGCAGCTCGCTGACGGAAAGGAACCCGGTGCTCGATCCCTCGCTCACGCTGTCCCGCTCCCATCCCCGCTGATTGGGCTAGTGTTAGACCATTGAGGTGTATTGCGGGATCTCTTGTCAAGACCTGAGGACACGTTGGACGAGTCGGCGCGTTTGATGACGGTGTTACGGCCGGTGCGGGCCGGCAACGCCTTCGAGGAGACCGTGGAACGGCTGCTCCAGGCGATCAAGCTCGGCGTGGTCGCGCCCGGCGACAAGCTGCCGCCCGAGCGCGAGCTTGCCGTCCAGCTCGGCATCAGCAGGGTCACCTTGCGCGAGGCCATCCGCGCGCTGTCGGACGCCGGCTATCTCGACGTGCGCCGTGGCCGCTACGGCGGGGCATTTGTCACGTACGTACCGCCCAAGCCCGATCCCGGCGACCTGCGGCAGGTCGTGGCCGAGATGGGCAGGGACGACCTGTCGGACGCGCTCACGTTCCGCCTGGCGGTGGAGTGCGGGGCGGCGCAGGTGCTGGCCTCCTCCGGCCTCACGGACGAGAAGCGGGACGTGCTCCTCCGCCGCCTGGCGGACCTGAACGCGGCCCCGATCGAGGACTACCGCCGCCTCGACACGGCCTTCCACCTGTCCATCGCCGAGCTGACCGGCTCGACCCTGCTCGCCACGGCGTGCGCCGACGCCCGCTCGCGGGTCAGCGACCTGCTGAACGCGATCCCGATGCTCCAGGTCAACCTCGAGCACGCCGCCGTGCAGCACCAGGCCATCGTGGACGCCGTGCTCGCCGGCGACCCTGACGCGGCCCGCCGGGCAGTGAGCGAGCACCTGGAGGGCACGGCAGCTCTTTTGCGGGCATTCCTCTCCTGATTCATGGAACGGGCGGACGGCTCGTAACATCTCTTTCTAGAGTCATGGAGCGCTGGTTCGAGCAGAGCATTGTTTCCACAGGACGGCTGCCGCTGTTCTGTTACTTCGTCACGCTCATCGTGGCGTTCATCGCCACCCGCATCAACGTCCGCCTGATCAGGGCGAAGGTCGGCTGGTTCCGCAACGTGAACGTGGGCGAGATGCACATCCACCACGTCGTGTTCGGCGTCGTGCTGATGCTGGTCGGCGGCGTCTCCGGGCTCATCGTCTCCTCCGCCTCGCAGCCCGGCTACGCGGCCGCGGCCTGCATCTTCGGCATCGGGTCCGCGCTCGTGCTGGACGAGTTCGCGCTGATCCTGCACCTGCACGACGTGTACTGGGAGGAGGAGGGGCGCACCTCGGTGGACGCGGTCTTCATCGCGGTCGCCGTCACCGGCCTGCTCCTCATCGGCCTGCGCCCTCTGACCTGGGACTACGGCACGCCGGTCAACCCTGCCGTGCTGATCGTGGCCAATCTCCTGCTGGCCGTCATCACGCTGCTCAAGGGGAAGATCTGGACGGGGATGGCGGGCCTGTTCGTCCCGCCGATGCTGCTGGTGGGAGCGGTACGGCTGGCCCGCCCCGACTCCCCCTGGGCCCGCTGGTTCTTCACCAAGAAGTCACCGCGCAAGATGGCCAAGGCCATCCGGCGGGAGGAGCGGTGGCGGCGGCCGGTGATCAAGGTCAAGATCGCCTTCCAGGAGTTCCTCTCCGGGCGTCATGATCTGCCTTCCACGCGGCGTGGCCGTCGGCATACGTGAGCATGGCCTATGAGGGGCTCGATGCCGCCATGGAGCTGCCGACGGCCGACGTGGCCGAGGTGCTGGGGCTCGACGGCGCGGTCGGGCTGAAGGTGTGTGCCCTGCACGAGCGGAGCCACGCGCGCGACATCGTCGATGTCGCCTCCGTGAGCCACCTGTACTCCTTCCGCGCGCTCGAAAGCCTCGCCAAGGTGCACTACGACGGGCGGACTACGACGATCCGGATCTGCCTGGCATCGACTGATCGCCGCCGATCATCGGCGTGAGCAGTGGGCGTTTGGCGGTGCGGCCGTCGCCGGAGGAGCGGCCGCGGAGGCGGCGGCCGATCCAGGGGCCGGCGAAGGCGGCCAGCCAGCGCACCTCCGCCGACGCCGCACGCAATGCGCCCGGGACGGGCAGTGGCGGCAGGGGCGCCGTCCACGTGTCGTCGCTGCCGGGCAGGCCGAGGGCGTGCGCGACGCCGGCGGCGAAGCGGGTGTGGCCGATCGGGCTCGCGTGCAGCCGGTCGACGCTCCACATGCGGGCGTCCACGATGTAGTCGAGCGGGAACGTGTCCACCAGCGTGACCCCGGGACGGGCGGCGGCCTCGCGGATGCGGGCGTTGAAGTCGAGCAGCCTGGGCCGGAGCGGGCGGGCCAGCGGAGCGATCCTGAAGAAGTCGGGGAAGGTCATGGTCACCACGTGCGCGCCCGCGGCGGTCAGCTGGGCGATCATGTCCGCCACGATGCCCGCCACCCTGGCGGCGTCGAAGCCGGGCCGGATGATGTCGTTCATGCCTGCCATGACCGTGACTAGGTCGGGACGGAGGGCGAGGGCGGCGGGCAGTTGCTCGTCCCGGATCTGGGCCGCCTGGCGGCCGCGGACCGCGAGGTTGGCGTAGTGGAGGCCGGGGTTGGCGCGGGCCAGGTGCTCGGCGAGCCGGTCGGCCCAGCCGCGGTGGCCGGCGACGTCGTCGCCGTCCCCGAGCCCCTCGGTCTGGCTGTCGCCGATCGCTACGTAACGGGCATACGTCATGAGTTCGTCCTCCGTGTGTGGGCTGCTCGTTCGGCCAGCGTCCGGGCGGTCTCCAGGCACCAGTCGCGCATCTCGCGCTCCAGGCGGCAGCCCGCCAGGCAGGAGAGGTACGGGCCCACGTGCTCGCCCTGGTGCAGGAACGTCTCCTCGTCCTGGTCGCCGCGCATGCGGAGGAGGATCTGCTCGAACAAGGCGAGCTTGGCCGCCGCCTCCTCGGCCCGCTCCTTGAGCTGCTCGATCACGGGCCCAGGGTCGACGTGGTCCACGGCGTGCACTTTGACGGCGAGGTCGTCGCGGATGAGGAGGGGCTTGGGCGGGGTCGCGGCGAAGGACGCCAGCTCGGCGGCCCCGGCCTCGGTGACCGTGAACACCCGCTTGTTGGGACGGCCGGTCTGGACGACCTCCCGGCCCGCGATCAACCCTTGGGCCTCCAGCTTGGTCAGCTCCGCGTAGAGCTGCTGGGGGGCGGCGTACCAGAAGTTGGAGACGCCGACGTCGAAGATCTTGGTGAGCTGGTAGCCGCTGTACTCGCCGCCGAGCAGGGCCGCCAGCACGGCGTGCCTCAGAGCCATGGATAGTCATGTCCATGAGTAGTCATGGACATGACTATAAGGGCGCAGGCGTACGGACGCTAGAGGGTGGCGACCGAGCGGAGGGCCAGGCCCGCGCCGAGCAGCACCACCATCGCGGCCGTGCCCACCGGGGCCAGGCCGGAGAGCCTGGCGGCCAGGCGGCGGCCCGCTGAGGCGCGTCGTTCCAGGCGGTCCACGAGCTTGACCAGGAGCAGGCCGGTGACGGTGAGGGTGGCCGCCATGCCGAGGCCGTAGGCGGTCACCAGCGCCACGCCGAACCAGGTGCGGCCGAGCGCGATGGCCCCGAGGAGCACGACGAGGGCCGAGGGGCTGGGGACGAGCCCGCCCGCGATGCCGAGGCCCACCAGGCTTGCCCGTTTTGTCCCTCGTTCGCCCCTGTACTCACCCTCATCGCGGTGCCCATGCCCATGTCCGTGCCCATGTCCGTGGCCGTGACCGTGCCCGTGCCCGTGGAGGCCGGAGCCGGGGCGGCGGCGGGCGTTCAGGAGGAGGCGGAGGCCGATGGCGGCGATCAGGGCGCCGCTGGCCACCCCCAGCCAGGCCAGCACCGACTCGCCCGCCAGCGCCGTGAACACGCTCAGCAGCAGCCCCACCACCAGCACCCCGACCGTGTGCGTGGCCGTCACCGTCGCGCCCACCACGAGCGCGTCGCGGGGCCGCCCGCGCCGCCCCGCCAGGTACGCGGCCATGATGGTCTTGCCGTGCCCCGGGATCAGCGCGTGCCCGGCCCCGAGCACCACGGCCAGCCCCACCGCCAGCAGCCCGAGCGGGACCGTCAGCGCGTCGGAGCCGATCAGCCCTGTGAACATCCGGTCCAGGGCGCCCAAGGCGTCACCAATCGGACCCCCGATCCCGCCCGGCACCGTGCCGCCGCCGGGAGCCCCGGCGGCGGGCAGGCTCGGGCCGGGGGCGACGGTCAGCGTCGCGGTGCGCTGGTCGAGCGGGTTCGCCAGCAGGTCGTCGGGGTACGCGTGCAACTCCCTGCTCGCGCTCACGGAGGGCACCGAGGAGCGGACCAGCCGCACCCCGTCGCCCACGGTGGTGATCTCGCGCCAGCCGATCCTGTCCTGCTCGAACCCGTCCGTGAACTCCACCGCCTTCGTGGCGCGGACTGCGGCCACGAGCCGGCAGGACAGGCGGCTGGTCTGGAGGCCCCCTTGGCCGGGGCCGTACGCGAAGGAGGAGCCGGCCACGCGCCACGGCACCGCGCTGCCCGCCACCTCGAGCCGCTGGGCGGCGGCCAGCGCGGCGCAGCGGCGGGCCGCGTACGAGCCGTCCACCTGGGGCCGGGCCTGCAGCGTCGGCAGCTCGGCCAGGTCCACGACGGCGAGGTTGCGTATCTCGGAGGGGAAGACGCTCAGGCCGTTGTAGTGGTTGACGGTGAAGTTGCCGAGCGGGTGCAGCGTCACGGGAGCGGCCTCCGCTCTGCCGGTGGCGAGCCAGAGGCTCGCGCAGAGGGACAGCAGGACGAGCCGGACCGCTCTCATGAGAACCTCGCCAATGCGGGAAGCGTCGGGTCGAAGCCGGCGTCCACCTTGACGGGCCGGCCGAGCGCCTGTTCGATCTTGGCGCGGTGGTAGGTCAGCAGCGGGTTGCGCCAGCCGGTGGCGGTGGCCTTCTTCGCGTACGGCAGCGCCTCGGCCGGCCTGCCGGCCTTGAACAGGGCCCAGGCCAGGGCGTCGGCGGCGACGAGGTTCGGGTTGCGGGCGTACTCGGCTCTGGCGTGCTCGACGGCCGACGCCGGGTCCCCGTGGTCGGCCTCGAACTCGGCCCAGGTCAGGTCGTCGCGCACGCCCGCGGCCTGGAACAGCTTGCGCTGCGCCCTGAGCAGCGTCCAGTCGGGGGTCTGACCCGCCTTGATCCGGGTCTCGCCCTGCTCGATCAGGTACTGCGGGAGCGGCAGGCGTTCGACGACGGTGTCGTACAGGGTCAGCGCCTCGGTCAGGCGGCCGCTCAGCGCGGCGGTCCTGGCCTGGCCCGCGAGCGCCGGCGGGTAGGCGGGGTACGCCTGCAGGGCTTTGGCGTACCAGTCGGCCGCTGTGGCGAGGTCGCCGGAGTGGAGCGCCAGCTCGCCCAGGTAGTAGCGGGCGTAGGCGACGTCGGCGGGCGACCAGGCGTCGTTCTCCGCCATGTCCAGATATTTCCGGGCGCCGGCCAGGTCGCCGCGGAGCTCGGCCGCGTACGAGGCGCGGGCGAACGCGGCCACCCCGGGCCGCAGGTCCATCATCCGGTCCACGGCCCGCTGCGCCCCGCGCAAATCCCCGAGCTGCGTCCTCGCGTCCGCCAGCACGCCGTAGGCCGCCGCGCCGTACGGGTTGGCGCTCGCTGCGCGCTCGGCCAGGCGTACCGCGTCGGCGAACTCGTGGCGGCCCGCGGCGAGCGCCGCCTGACCGGTGAGCACCGCGTCGTCGCCGGCCCTGAGCTTGGCGGCCGTGGCGATCGCGCCTTCCGCCTTGGTGTAGTACGACGGGTCGCCGGTGATCCTGGCCTGGTCGACGTACTGGGAGGCGAGCTCGGCCCAGCCGCGGTAGTCGCCCGGCAGCCGCCTGAGCCGCTCCTGCAGCGTCTCGGCGGCCGGCGCGGCCTGCGCCACCGGCTGCTCCGAGGGCGCCGCCGAGAACGAGAAGATCGTGAAGGCCATGGCCCCGAGGAGGGCCAGTCCGGCGAGTACGGCGAGGGAACGCATGTCCAAGGCTCCAGTGCTGAGGGACCTCAAGGGGTGACGGCCGGCCGGCCGTGACGGGGACCACGGACGGCCGGCCGTTGGCCGGCGGCAGACGATGGGAGACGGGAAGCCTGCCGCCGGGGGCGGACCGGCCTGCTTGGAGAGGGAGCAGGCCGGTCAGGGAGTCAGCGCCGGTTCACCGCGACGTTGCTGGGCAGCGGGATGTACGGGAACGACTGGAGGAACGGCTTGTCGTTCCCGTCCACCTTGTCCGTCAGCCCTGGCACGAGCTTGCCGGTCAGCGCGGCGCCGGCCACGGCCTGCAGCGCGATGTCCACGACGTCGTCGGAGAGACGGCGGCCGTTCGGGAACCCCTGCAGGTCACCGGCCAGCACGCCGAGGCGGTTCGGGTCCTTGGCGGGCGGGACCGCCATGTTCAGCCGCAGCATCTCGGAGGGGCGCAGCTTGCCCGCGTCCTTGTTGAGCACCTGCGAGTTGAGGTCGGCCTTGATCGGGCCGTTCTGCTTGGCGATGCCGGTCAGGAAGATCTCGACCAGGTCGTTCCGCGGGGTCGCGGGGGCCTTGATGCCGTAGACGGCCTCGAGCAGCCTGGCCACCTCGGGGTCGGTGACCCGTTTGACCAGCGGCGCCACGTCGGCGTCTTTCTCCGGGGGCAGGGCGTTGAAGGCGTCCTTGAGCCCGGCGGGCGAGACGACCTCGTTCACCAGCGGGTTGCACAGGCGCGAGACCTGGACGTACCTGCTGCCGTTGAACTTGTCGGTCGTCGAGCAGATGCCGATCACGGGGTTGCGCTTGACGTCGCCCTTGAGCGCCAGCTCCTTGGCGGGCACCTGGATGGCCACGGTGTTGACGTTGTAGCCCTTGGCGGTGTCCTGGCCGACCTCGGACAGGTTGCCGCCGTAGAGCAGGTCGAACACGCGCAGGTCGAGGAAGAACGCCTCGTCCGACTGCCCGGCGAACACCTTGCCGCCGCCGGGCAGGCTCCTGAGGGACTGGGCGCGCAGGGTGCCGTAGTCGGGCATGGAGGCCGGGCCGACGTTGCTCGGCGCGACGACGCCGTCGCCGACCAGCGTCCTGGTGCCCTCCGGGGTGATCTTCTTGAGCGTGTAGCGCTGGCGGAAGAGCAGGTTCGGGTCGTCGAGCGAGGTGACGGGGCCGTTGTTGTAGAGGAACGTGGTGGTGCCGCGCTTGTCCTCGTTGCGGAACGTCCACTCGTAGGTGATGTCGGGCCTGGCGTCGCCGTCGTTGTCGATCTTTATGTTGTACCGGGACCTCGTGGCGAACGGGTAGAAGTTCGGGCCGCCGTGGGGCTCCTCGAACGGGATCCAGTTCGCCAGCAAGGTCACCGTGTCGGCCTTGTCGGGGCTCACGAACGCGTACACGTCCGTGTTGTCGTGCTGCGGGTCGCCCGCGATCATGGGCGCCTCGCGGTGCGAGGAAGCGATGCCGGAGTCGGTACGGAGCACGGCCAACGACGACGCGGCGACCGCTGCGGCGAGGCCAAGCCCGACTAGAGCGCGCCGGTTGATCCGGAGCTCCATCTTCGGTCCTTTCGAAGGGCTGATCAGGTGGTGCGAGGTTCCGGCCGGGTTCCTCGACGCCCTATTCGTCTGTGGGCCGCCTCCGGATGTCGGTCTCCTCCTCAGGAATGAGGGTCAACCAAAGTTGACATACTTTGGTCGTCAATTTAGGTTGACTCTGCAGGGCGGTGCGGATCCCGCCGTCCCGTTCGTTGGAGACAAGTCGGGATATGTCGTGAGAGGAGACGTGGTGGTCAAGGAGTTGCTCGCCTACATCCGCCCGCACCGGAAGATCCTGTTCCTGGGCGGCCTGCTGGGTCTGATCGGCTCGGCCGCGGGCCTCGCCATGCCGTTGCTGGCCAAGTACGTCGTGGACGCGTTCGGCAAGGCAGGATCGATGGCCGGTCCGCTGTTAGGGCTGACCGCGGCGGTGTTGATCGGCGCGGTCGTGTCGGCCGGTGGAAGCTACCTGATGGAGCGCACGGGCGAGGGCATCGTGCTCGGCGCCAGGCGCAGGCTGGTCGACCGGATGCTGCGGCTCAAGGTCGCGGACGTGGACCGGCTCAAGCCGGGCGATCTGCTGTCGCGGGTGACCGGTGACACGACGCTGCTCCGCTCCGTGCTGACCAACGGGATCGTGGAGTCCGTCAGCGCCGCGTTCATGCTGGTCGGGGCCATCGTCATGATGGCGACCATGGACGCCGTGCTGCTGCTGGTCACGCTGCTCGTGGTGGTGGTGGTCGGCGGGCTGGTCGCGCTGATCATGCCGAGGATCCAGCGGGCGCAGAGCCAGGCCCAGGAGGCCGTGGGCGAGATGGGCGCCGTGCTGGACCGGGCGCTGCAGGCGTACAGGACCGTGAAGGCCAGTGGCGCGGAGGAGCGGGAGATCGCGGTGGTGGGCGAGGCCGCGACGCGAGCCCGCGACAGGGGGCTGCAGGTCGCCGGGTGGACGTCGCTCGCGGGAGTGGCGACGTGGATGTCGGTGCAGATCGCGTTCCTGGCCGTGCTGGCCATCGGCGGGGCCAGGGTCTCCTCGGGCGCGCTCGAGGTGTCGTCGCTGATCGCGTTCCTGCTGTACCTCTTCTACCTCGTGCCGCCGATCGGGCAGCTCGTCCAGGGCGGGGTGCAGCTCCAGCAGGGGCTGGCGGCGATGAAGCGGATCAAGGAGATCGAGGACCTGCCCGCCGAGCCGGCCGACGCCGCCGTCGCGGGCGCCGCGGAGCCGGTCGGGGTGACGTTCGAGAACGTCGTCTTCAGGTACGGCGACGACCGGCCGATCGTGCACGACGGGGTCAGCTTCGAGGTGACGCCAGGCGGGCTGACCGCGCTGGTGGGGCCGTCAGGTGCGGGCAAGTCGACGGTGTTCGCGCTGCTCGAACGCTTCTACGACCACCAGAACGGGAAGATCGAGATCGGCGGGCGCGACATCCGCGACTGGCCGCTGGGCGAGCTGCGGGCCGCGCTGGGGTACGTCGAGCAGGACGCTCCCGTGCTGGCGGGAACGCTCCGGGAGAACCTGCTCTTCGCCGCCCAGGACGCCACCGAGGAGGAGCTGCGCCGGGCCATCGCCCGTACCAGGCTCGACGACCTGGTGGCCAGGCTGCCCGAAGGGCTGGAGACGCCGGTCGGGCACCGCGGCGTGCTGCTGTCGGGCGGCGAGCGCCAGCGGGTGGCCATCGCCAGGGCGCTGCTGCGCAAGCCCAGGCTGCTGCTGCTCGACGAGGCCACCTCGCAGCTCGACGCGGTCAACGAGCTGCGGCTGCGCGAGGTCATCGCCGAGGTGGCCCAGGAGACCACCGTGCTGGTGATCGCCCACCGGCTGTCCACCGTCACGAACGCGGACCGGATCGTGGTCATGGAAGGCGGCGGCGTACGGGCGGTCGGGACGCACGCCTCGCTGGTCGGCGAGGACGAGCTCTACCGGGAACTGGCCGCCACCCAGTTCCTTGTGAGTTGAGCCGATGTAGGTGCGGACTCTGTCTGCTACCTGCAACGGACCGCTGAACGCGGTCCGTTGTACTCTGCGGTGACATAGATGAATGTATTCATTCAGGAGGGTCACGATGAGCCGCAGCGTGCGCGCGCCACGAGGCACGACGATCACCGCCAAGGGATGGCCGCAGGAGGCGGCGCTCCGCATGCTCCAGAACAATCTGGACCCGGAGGTCGCCGAGCACCCCGAGCAGCTCGTCGTCTACGGCGGTTCGGGCAAGGCGGCGCGTGACTGGGCGTCGTTCGACGCGCTGGTCAGGACGCTGACGACGCTCGAGGGCGACGAGACCCTGCTGGTGCAGTCGGGGCGCCCGGTGGGTGTGTTCCGCACCCACGAGTGGGCGCCCCGGGTGCTCATCGCCAACTCCAACCTGGTGCCCGACTGGGCCAACTGGGAGGAGTTCCGGCGGCTGGAGGCGGCCGGGCTGACCATGTACGGGCAGATGACGGCCGGTTCGTGGATCTACATCGGCACGCAGGGCATCCTCCAGGGCACGTACGAGACGTTCGCGGCGGTGGCCGACAAACGCTTCGGCGGTTCGCTGGCCGGGACGGTCACCTTGACGGCCGGGCTCGGCGGGATGGGCGGAGCCCAGCCCCTGGCCGTCACCATGAACGGCGGGGTGGCCATCTGCATCGACTGCGACCCGCGCTCGGTCGCCCGGCGGATCGAGCACCGCTACCTCGACGTGGAGGCCGCGTCGCTGGACGAGGCGCTGCGGCTGGCGTACGCGGCGCGCGACGCCCGCGAGCCCCTGTCCATCGGGGTCGTGGCGAACGCGGCCGAGGCCGTGCCCGCCCTGCTGGCGCGCGGCGCCGAGATCGACATCGTCACCGACCAGACCTCGGCGCACGATCCGCTGATGTACCTGCCGCTGGGGGTCGCCTTCGAGGACATGGCCTCGGAGCGGGACAAGGATCCCGCGGGGTTCACGGAGCGGGCGCGGGACTCGATGGCGCGGCACGTGGAGGCGATGGTGGGGTTCAAGGACGCGGGGGCGGAGGTCTTCGACTACGGCAACTCCATCCGGGGCGAGGCACGACTGGCCGGATACGGGCGGGCCTTCGACTTCCCGGGGTTCGTGCCCGCGTACATCAGGCCGCTGTTCTGCGAGGGCAAGGGGCCGTTCCGGTGGGCCGCGCTGAGCGGCGATCCCGCCGACATCGCCGCCACCGACCGGGCCATCCTGGAGCTCTTCCCCGAGAACGAGGGCCTCTCGCGGTGGATCAGGAAGGCCGGGGAGAAGGTGCACTTCCAGGGGCTGCCGGCGCGGATCTGCTGGCTCGGGTACGGCGAGCGCAACGTCGCCGGGGAGCGCTTCAACGACATGGTGGCCTCCGGTGAGCTGCGGGCGCCCATCGTGATCGGGCGCGACCACCTCGACAGCGGGTCCGTGGCCTCGCCGTACCGCGAGACCGAGGCCATGGCCGACGGCTCTGACGCGATCGCCGACTGGCCGCTGCTCAACGCCATGCTGAACACCGCCTCGGGGGCGGCCTGGGTCTCCATCCACCACGGCGGCGGGGTCGGCATCGGGCGCTCCATCCACGCCGGCCAGGTGACGGTGGCCGACGGGACCGCCTTGGCGGGGGAGAAGCTGAACCGGGTGCTGACCAACGACCCTGGGACGGGGGTCATGCGGCACGTGGACGCGGGGTACGAGGAGGCCGCCGAGGTGGCCGCCACCCGCGGCGTCCGCATCCCGATGCGCGAGTCCTGACCCTGGCCCGCGGTCCGCGTCGCGCCGGGCTCCGCCGCACGCCCCTCGCCGATACGGCGCTCGGAGGGAGGCCGTCGTGCTTCGGTGGCTGGCGCCGCTCGCGTTGCGCCGGTCGCGGCCGCACAGCGTCTCGCCGACGCGGCGCCCCATGAGTGCGCCGGTGGGGTGGGGGGCAGGACAGGCGGCGCGCACTGCCGGCAGGCGGCGGGTGGTCGCTCGTCGGCCTGGGGGCGGTGGGGTGATTGTGGCCTTCGAGCGGGATGAGATGTGGGGTGGGAGACGTTGGAGATGGGCGTGGCGGACGGATATCACGGTGGGCTGGGTGTGCTGCTGGATGGCCGGAGGCTGTCGCCCGTGCAACGGAGGATCGCGCAGTACCTCAGCGAGCATCTCGACGAGGCGATCTTCCTGTCCAGCGTGGAGCTGGCCGAGCGGGCAGGGGTGAGTCAGCCGTCCGTGACCCGGTTCGCCATGGTGCTGGGGTTCGCCGGGTATCCCGAGCTGCGCCAGGCGCTGCGCCCGCTGGTGCTGGGCGGTGGCGGGGTGGAGGGCCCGCAGGAGAGTCTGCTGCGCGGGGCCATCGACTGCGAGATCCGCAATCTCGCGCTCGTCAGGGAGCGCCTGTCGACGTTCCCGCTGAAAGAGCTGGGCGAGCAGCTGGCCGCCACCGAGCCGCTGACCGTGCTGGGGCTGCGGGTCTCGTGCGGGCTGGCCACCACCTTCGCCTACTACGCCCGCCGCATCCACCCCGACGTGCGGCTGCTCACGCACGGCGGGTCGGAGCTGGTGGACGGGCTGCACGCCGCCCGCAGGGCGGGCGCGGAGTGGGTGGTGGCCGTGGTGCTGCCGCGGTATCCGACGGAGGCGGTGCAGGCGCTGGAGTACGCGGAGAAGCTGGGCCTGCGCGTGGCGGCCATAACCGATAAATCCGATTTCCCGGCCGAGGTCGTGCTGGACGCCCCCGTCGGCGACCGGCTCGTGTTCGATTCGCACGCGGCGCCGCTGGCCCTGGCCATGGCCCTGGTCGAGGCCATGGCCGACGCGGCGCCGCTGCGCACCCAGGCCCGGCTGGAGGAGTACGAGCGGATGACCGACGAGACCGGTACGTTCCTACCCGGCGATCCTGCGTAGCGACCGCATCGACCAGATCGTGGTGAGCACCGCCAGCACGATGAACACCGCGAACGCGATCGGGATCGACGAGTCCGACAGCCGCCCGGCGAACAACGCCCGCCCCGCCTCGACCGCGTGGTAGAGCGGGTTGATCGGTGCGACGGCCTGCATCCAGCCCGGCGCGAACGAGATCGGGATGAACAGCCCGGCCAGCAGCATGATCGGCAGCATGAAGAGGTTGAGCGTCTGCGACATGCCGTTCTCGTCGCGTACGGTCAGCGCGAGCCCCTGCGACAGCCCCGAGGCGAACAGCCCGGTCGCGGCCATGAGCAGCAGCACCAGCAGCAGCTCGACGGCCCCGATGCGCACGCCCATCGCGATCGCCACGATCAGCACGAGGATCGCCTGGCACACCAGCACGACCATGTCCTTGGCCACCCGCCCGAGCACGATGGCCGGCCGCCACGCGGGGCTGACGGCGTACCGTTCGAGCGAGCCGTTACGCAGCTCGGCGATCAGCCCGAACCCGGAGAAGAGCGAGCCGAAGACCGCGATCATCATCATCGACGCCGGGGTGAACATCCGCAGCGCGTCCGCCGTCGTGCCGCCCGGCGTGAGCGACTTCAGCAGCGGCGCGAACATCAGCAGGTACAGCACCGGCTGCATGATGCCGAACAGCGGCCAGATCGGGTTGCTGAACGACTTCTTCAGCTCGTAGCCGGTGAACAGGGCGATGTGGCGGATCATGCGGCGGCTCCAGCGTCGCGGAGGGTGCGGCCGGTCTTGGCCAGGAAGACGTCGTCGAGCGTGGACCGGTCGAGCGCGATCGAGCTCAGGCTCAGGCCCTGCTCCTCCAGGGCCCGCAGCAGCGCGGGCAGCGTGTGCTCGCCGTCGTCCACGTAGACGCGCAGGAAATCCTCGTCGACGCGGGTCTCGCGGGCGAGCGGCTTGAGCGTCTCGGCGGCCCGCTCGGGCTGGTCCACCCTGAGCGTGATCACGTCGCCGGAGACCTCGCGCTTGAGCTCGCCGGGGGTGCCCTCGGCCACGATCTGGCCATGGTCGACGATCACCAGCCGGTCGCACAGCGCGTCGGCCTCGTCGAGGTAGTGGGTGCTGAGCAGCACGCTCGTGCCGGACTCGCGCAGCTGCCTGATGCGGTCCCAGAGGTTGGCGCGGTTCTGCGGGTCGAGGCCGGTGGTGGGCTCGTCGAGGAAGAGCAGCGGCGGGTTGTGCACCAGCCCGAGCGCGATGGCCACGCGCCGCTTCTGCCCGCCCGACAGGGTACGCCCGGGGCGGTCGGCCATCTCGGTCAGGTCGAAGCGCTCCAGAACCTCGGCGGTGGCCCGCTTCGGATCCGCCATGGCGTGGATCTTGGCGGCCATCATGATCTGAGCCCTGGCGCTCGTGGTGTCCTCCACGCCGCCGGCCTGGCTCACGTACCCGAGCTTGGTCCGCACCGCGGCGGGCTCCTCGAGCAGGTCGTGACCCGCGACGGTGGCCGTGCCCGCGTCCGGGGTGATCAGCGTGGCGAGCATCCTGATCGTGGTGGTCTTGCCCGCGCCGTTGGGCCCGAGCACGCCGAAGATCTCGCCCTTCTCCACCTCGAGGTCCACGCCGCGAACCGCCTCGACGGTCTGCGTGCCCTTCCTGTTCCGGGTGGTGAACGTCTTTCTTAAACCATGTGCCTCGATGATCATTGGGGGGTTCGGCTCCTTACGGCAATTCGCCGGCCTCGACCTGCCCGATCGCCTTCTCGACCCACTCGAGCTGGGCCTGGAGCATGGCTCTCGTCAGGCGGAGGTTCTCGTCTATGTGTCGCGGTGCGCCATAGCGTTGCTTGACGCCGTACAGGCTTTCCATGCTGTCGACGCCGATCCTGAGCCGTTGCATCCTGCCATGGAGCGCGTCCAGAATCTCCTGCTTTTCCAGCCGATCCATGAACGTCAGCGCCACCTGGAACGGGTCGATGATCGGCCTGACCTCGTGCCAGGCACCCATCAGCAGCCGGTAGAACTCCGCGCGGCCCAGCTCGGTGAGCGCGTAGACGCCCTTGCCGCCCCTGCCCGGCTCCACGATCTCCAGCAGGCCCTCGTCGGCCATCTTGCCGAGCCCGTGGTAGATCGACCCGAAGGCGATGTTGGCCC
Organism: Nonomuraea sp. NPDC049695; assembly: GCF_040674955.1. Lineage (NCBI taxonomy): Bacteria > Bacillati > Actinomycetota > Actinomycetes > Streptosporangiales > Streptosporangiaceae > Nonomuraea > Nonomuraea sp. NPDC049695. The sequence continues at coordinate 184,135 of NZ_JBFANV010000005.1, forward strand.
ACCGCTCGGTGTTCAGCGCCTCCAGCCACCTGCGAACCCCGTACCCGTTCATGGGGCCGTCGAGCAGGGCGCCGAGAATCAAGATCCGTGTCGAAGACATGCGCTCAAGTTTGTATTCAAATTTGAATACCTGTCAACGCCAATAGGCTGATCTCCATGAGTGAACGACCGACGGCGCTGGTCACAGGCGCTTCACGGGGGATCGGCGCGGCCGTGGCCAAGGCCCTCGGCCCCACGCATCACGTGATTCTCAACGGCCGGGACGAGGAGTCGCTGGCCGCCGTGGCGGCCGGGCTGCCCGACGCGCGGCTCTGGCCGGTGGAGCTGACGGAGGTCGCGGAGCCGGACGTCGCGGGGATCGACCGGCTCGACGTGCTGGTGCACAGCGCCGGGATCAACCGCATGGGCAGGATCGCCGACCTGGCCGCCGACGCGTGGCGCCAGACGCTGGAGGTGAACGTCGTCGCGGTGGCCGAGCTGACCAGGCTGCTGCTGCCCGCCCTGCGCAGGGCCGGAGGACACGTGATCTGCGTCAACTCGGGATCGGGGCAGCGGGCCAACCCCGAGTGGGCCGCGTACGCCGCCAGCAAGTTCGCGCTGAAGGCGTTCGCCGACGCGCTGCGGCTGGAGGAGCCCGAGCTCAGGGTCACCACCGTCTACCCGGGCCGTACGGCCACCGACATGCAGCGCGAGCTGCGCCGCTACGAGGGCGGCGCGTTCGAGCCCGAGAAGTACCTCCAGCCGGAGACCGTGGCGCGGGCCGTGCTCGCCGCCGTCACTGCGGGTCCCGACGCCCACCTCACCGAGCTGACCCTGCGCCCCAGGGGTGGCCCCGTGAACTGAATGGATCCATTCACTACAGTTGGGGCCATGCTTCTTGAACCACTCGCGCACATAGGACGGGATCCGGCGACCGGCGGCTACGTCAGGGACGCCTGGTCGGACGCTGACATGGAGCTGCGCGAGTGGTTCGCGGGCGAGGCCCGGCGCAGGGGGCTCGACCTGCGCGAGGACCGCAACGGCAACCTCTGGGCGTGGTGGGGCTCCCCCTCGCGCGACCGCCCGGGGGTGGTCACGGGGAGCCATCTCGACTCCGTACGACAGGGCGGCGCGTACGACGGGCCGCTCGGTGTCGTGTCGGCCTTCGCGGCGCTGGATCTCCTCCGGCAACGGGGGACGCGGCCTGCCGTGCCGGTCGGCGTGGCGTGCTTCACTGACGAGGAGGGCGCCAGGTTCGGGGTGCCGTGCATGGGGTCGCGGCTGCTCACGGGCGTGCTGGGGCCCGACAGGGCGCTCGCGCTCACGGACGACTCCGGCGACACGCTGGCCGACGTGCTGACGAAGGCGGGGCGGGCGGCGAACGAGATAGGGCGGGACGACGAGACGCTCGCCATGGTCGGCACGTTCGTGGAGCTCCACGTCGAGCAGGGCCGCGGCCTCGTCGACGAGGGGCGGCCCGTCGGGGTGGCCCGGGCGATCTGGCCGCACGGGCGGTGGCGCTTCGACTTCCGGGGCCGGGCCGACCACGCGGGCACCACCCGGCTGGCCGACCGGGACGACCCGATGCTGCCGTTCGCCCGCATGGTGCTGGCGGCCCGCACGGCCGCGGCGGAGCGCGGGGTGGTGGCCACGGTGGGCAAGGTACGCGTCTCGCCCGGCAACGCCAACGCGATCCCCGGCCTCGTCTCGGCCTGGCTCGACGCCCGCGGGGCGGAGGAGAGCGCCGTCCGCGACCTGGTCGCCGAGCTGGAGCGCGAGGCGTCCTCCGGAGCGGCCGGCGACACCGGCACAGGCACCGGCACCGGCACAGGCGCGGGCACCGGCGCAGGCACAGGCGGCGCAGGCGGGCGGGTCGAGGTCCGGGAGGAGTCGTGGACGCCGGTGGTCGACTTCGACGTGGCGCTCCGGGAGCGGCTGGCCCGGGTGGCCGGGGGCGACACGCCCGCGCCGATCCTCCCCACGGGCGCGGGCCACGACGCGGGAATCCTGGCCGCGGCGGGCGTTCCGAGCGCGATGCTGTTCGTCAGGAACCCCACCGGCGTGTCCCACTCTCCCCACGAGCACGCCGAGCAGGCAGACTGCGAGGCGGGGGTCATCGCACTCGCGGACGTGCTGGAGGATCTGTGTCGCTGACCTACTGGTGCGAGCACGCCTGGCTGCCCGACGGCGTCGCGGAGGGCGTGCTCATCGAGGTCGAGGGCGCCAGGATCGCGAGCGTCGGCCAGGGGCCGCCGGGCCCGGCCGTGCGCCTGCCCGGGCTCACCGTCCCCGGACTGGCCAACGCCCATTCCCACGCCTTCCACCGCGCTCTTCGCGGCAGCGCCCAGGAGGGCAAAGGCGACTTCTGGACGTGGCGCGACCAGATGTACGAGGTGGCGGCGGCGCTCGACCCCGACTCCTACCTCCGGCTGGCCACGGCCGTCTACGCCGAGATGGCGCTGGCCGGGGTGACCTGCGTGGGCGAGTTCCACTACCTGCACCACGCGCCGGACGGCCGCCCGTACGACGACTCCAACGCGATGGGCCACGCCCTCGTCCGCGCGGCCCGCGACGCGGGCCTGCGCATCGCGCTGCTCGACACGTGCTACCTGTCCGGCGGCATCGGCGCCCCGCTCTCCGGCGCGCAGCTGCGCTTCACCGACGGGTCCGCGGAGGACTGGGCCTCCAGGGCCGAGGAGCTGGCGGCGGCGTACGAGGGGCAGCCCGACGTGGAGATCGGCGCGGCCATCCACTCGGTACGCGCGGTGCCGCCCGAGCAGATGCCGGCCGTGGTCGAGTTCTCCCACCGCTTCGCGGCGCCGCTCCACATGCATGTGTCCGAGCAGCCGGCGGAGAACACCGCGTGCGTGGAGATGTACGCGGCCACGCCGGTCCAGGTGCTGCACGAGCGGGGCGCCCTCGGCCCGCGCTCGACCGCGGTGCACGCCACCCACCTGACCGACGTGGACATCGAGCTGATCGCCCAGTCCGGCACGTACATCTGCATGTGCCCCACCACCGAACGCGACCTCGCCGACGGCATCGGCCCGGCCAGGACGGCGGCCGACCGGGGCGCGCAGCTCACGCTCGGCTCCGACAGCCACGCCATGATCGACCTGTTCGAGGAGGCCAGGGCCGTGGAGCTGGACGAGCGGCTGAGCAGCGGCAAGCGCGGCAACTGGAGCGCCGCCGAGCTGCTCGCCGCCGCCACGGGCGCGGGCCACGCCTCGCTCGGCTTCCCCGACGCGGGCCTGCTCGTGCCCGGCGCCTGGGCCGACCTGGTGTCGGTACGGCTCGACTCCGTGCGTACGGCGGGCACGCGCGGGCTGGAGGCCGTGGTGTTCGCGGCCACGGCGGCGGACGTGCACTCGGTGGTCTCCGGCGGCCGCCGGATCGTCACGGACGGGCGGCACGAGCTCGGCGACGTCGGATCCCTGCTGGCCGAGGCGATGGAGGGTGTGCGGTGACCACGACGCTGATCGAGGGGATCGGGCTGCTCTACACGGGCGACCCCGAGCGCGAGGAGATCGAGGACGCGGCCCTCGTCCTGGACGACGACGTGGTCGCTTGGGCCGGGCCGTCGTCGCGGGCTCCCGACGCCGACGAGCGCGTGGACGTCGAGGGCCGGGCCGTCATCCCCGGCTTCGTGGACAGCCACGCCCACCTGGTCTTCGCCGGTGACCGGACGGCCGAGTTCCAGGCCCGCATGTCCGGCGAGCCGTACACGGGAGGCGGCATCAGGACCACGGTCGCCGCCACCCGGCGGGCCGGCGACGCCGAGCTGGCCGCCCGCACGCTGGGCCTGGTGAACGAGATGCTCGCCCAGGGCACGACCACCGTGGAGATCAAGAGCGGGTACGGCCTGACCGTCGCGGACGAGCGGCGCTCGCTGCGGATCGCCGCCAGGCTGACCGATGAGACCACGTTCCTGGGGGCGCACGTCGTGCCCGCGGACATGGACGCCGACTCCTACGTACGGCTCGTCGCCGGCGAGATGCTCGACGCGTGCGCGCCGTACGCGAAATGGGTGGACGTCTTCTGCGAGCGCGGGGCGTTCGACGGCGACCAGACGCGCGAGATCCTGGGCGCCGGGCTGAAGGCGGGGCTGGGGGTGCGCGTGCACGCCAACCAGCTCGGCGAGGGGCCAGGCGTGCGGATCGCCTGCGAGCTGGGCGCGGCCTCCGCCGACCACTGCACCCACCTGACGCCGGACGACGTGGAGGCGCTGGCCTCCTCGGACACCGTGGCGACGCTGCTGCCGGGGGCCGAGTTCTCGACGCGCTCGCCGTACCCCGACGCGCGGCGGCTGATCGACGCGGGCGCGACCGTGGCGCTGGCGACCGACTGCAACCCGGGGTCGTCGTTCACGTCGTCGATGGCGTTCTGCGTCGCGCTGGCCGTACGCGAGATGCGGATGACGCCGCTGGAAGCGGTCAGGGCGGCGACGTACGGCGGGGCACGCGCGCTACGGCGTACGGACGTAGGCTGGCTGCGGCCCGGAGCCCGGGCGGACGTGGTCGTGCTCGACGCCCCCTCCTATGTACACCTGGCCTACCGGCCCGGCGTCCCCCTCGTTCACCAGGTGTTTCACGACGGTCTCCTCCTTGAGTAGGACATCCAGAACCATCCCTCGGACGTAGTGCTTTAGGGAATCTTTGCTTCTGGCCGGACGTTGGCCGGGTATAGAACGCAGCTGCGGAACGAGGTGCCTGGGGATGGCAAGGCCTACGGGGAGTCGCACGCAGGAGCAGCACGTCGCGGAGCGCGATCTGCTGGGGACATATCTGGCTGAGATCGGCCGGGTCCCGCTGCTCACGGCGGAGGAAGAGGTGGAGCTCGCCAAGCGGATAGAGGCGGGTCTCTTCGCCGAGCAGCTGCTCGACAGCGGGGGCTCGGAGCCGCGGATCGGGGACGCGGCCGACGAGGAGCTGGAGCGTCTGGCCATCTCGGGCCAGCGGGCGAAGGACGAGTTCATCCAGGCCAACCTGCGCCTGGTGGTGGCGGTGGCCAGGAAATACTCGGGGCGGGGGATGCCGCTGATCGACTTGGTGCAGGAGGGCAATCTCGGGCTGGTGCGCGCTGTCGAGAAGTTCGACTACCGGCGGGGGTACAAGTTCTCGACGTACGCGACGTGGTGGATCCGGCAGTCGGTGGGCCGTGCCATCCACGAGCAGGCCCGCCCGGTACGCCTGCCCACGCACGCGGGGGAGCAGATGACCCGGCTGATGCGGGTCCGGCGCGACATGCTGGCCGAGTTCGACGCCGAGCCGACCGACGACGACCTCGCCGGGATACTCGACCTGCCGATCGAGCGCGTGCGCGAGCTGCGGCGGTGGGCGTCCGACCCGGTCTCGCTCCAGCTCGGCGTGGGTGACGAGGACGAGACGGAGCTCGGCGACATGATCGCCGACGAGACGTGGGCCGATCCCGAGCAGCAGGCCATCGACATCCTGGAGCGCGAGCGCCTGGACCAGTGGCTGACCGGGCTCGAGGGGCACACCAGCGAGATGCTGCGCTGGCGGTACGGGCTGGTGGACGGGCGCGAGCACACGCTCACGGAGGTGGGCGAACGCTACGGCATCGGCCGCGACCGCGCGCGCCGCATCGAACGCGACGCGCTGGCCCGCCTGCGCAAGATGGCCACCGCCGCCGCCTGATCCTCGCAAAGGGCGCCCCGGTAACCGGGGCGCCCTTGCGTTGCGCGATGCCCCGGGCCGGCGGGTGACAGATGTCATATGGGGCCCATGACTCAGGCGACTACAAGATCGTCCCAGCCGACGCGAGACTGATGGGAAGTCGGAGCGTTGACAGAAGGCTGGAGGCCACATGCCGGGCACGAGCGTCGAGCTGTCGCCCCATGGTGCGAGCGCCCCCGCGTTCACCCAGGTGAAAGCCAATTTTGAGCTCGTCGCCAAATACGGCGACAACGTGCCGCTCTACCTGTTCTCCGACCTGTTCCTCCGCGCTCCCGCGCTGCGTGAGCTGTTCCCGGTCCAGATGCGCCGTCAGCGCGATCGGTTGATGACGGCGCTGTCGTACGCCGTGGAGCATGCGCAGAACCTGTCGGAGATCACGCCGTACCTGCACCAGCTCGCCCGTAGCCACCGGAAGTCCGGCATCCAGAGCGAGCACTACGAGCAGTGGAGCGCCAGCCTGGTGCACACCATGCAGCGCTTCTCGGGGAACGTGTGGAACGAGGCGGTCGAGGAGGAATGGCGGGACTTCCTGTCTCTGCTGACCCGGACGCTGGCGGAAGGGGCGCGGCAGGACGCCAGCCTCCGGCCCGCGTACTGGACGGCCGAGGTGATCAGCCACGAGCGGAGAAACGTGGATGTGGCGGTGCTGCGGCTGCTGGTGGACCGGCCCTTCAAGTACGTCCCGGGGCAGTCGGCGCCCGTGGAGGTCAAACAGTGGCCCAACATGTGGCGCTACTACTCGATGGCCAACCTGCCGCGCCGTGACAACACGATCGAGCTGCACGTCAAAGCGGACGGCGCGGTGGGTCGTACGCTGGTCCGCGACGTGCGCGAAGGCGAGGTCGTCAAGCTGGGCGCACCCGTCGGCACCTTGACGCTCAACCCGAACACGGGGCGCAACATCCTGCTCATCGCGGGCGGCACCGGGTTCGCCCCCGTCAAAGCCATTCTCGAGCACGTGACCAGGCTGCCGGTGCCGCCGTGGGTGTCGGTGTTCGTCGGTGCGCGCGAGCCCGCCGGGCTGTACGACCTCGACGTGCTGCGTGGGTGGGAGGAGAAGTTCCCCTGGCTCACCGTACGCGCGGCGCTGTCGGAGCTGGAGGACCAGAGCGTGGCCACGACGGGCACGGTGGCCGAAGCCGTCAGCCGCTACGGGCGGTGGGAGGGCTACGACGCCTACGTGTGCGGTCCGCCGGCCATGGTCGACAGCACGGTTGACATGCTGCGGGCGAACGGCTTCAGCGACAGCCGCATCCGCTTGGAGAGATTCGCGAGCGCCGTTACGCCTTCCAGGAGGTTCGCCACATGAATGATTCGATGGAGCCGTTCCCGCCGCCCGACCGGTCGATCAACGGCAACGGGCACCACGCCGTGCAGGAGCTGCAGCCGTGGACCGACGCCGGCGACGGCAGCACGGGCTGGAACGATGACAACTCCGGCTGGAGCGGTGACAGCAACGGCTGGCAGGAGGAGGCCTGGGAGGAGCCGCAGTGGGACGAGCCCCAGGCGCCGGGCAACGAGGTCTCCGCTGAGCGGCTGACCCCGGCGGCGCTGCGCGCGGTGGTGTTCCGCCGCGCCGCGCTGGGCAAGCGCGGCCTGGACGAGCACCAGGTCAACAACCTCCTCGACCGGGTGGAAACCGAGCTGGTACGGCTGACGCAGGAGAAGAAGGCGCTGGAGGCCGAGGTGAAGCTGCTGCGCGACAACGCGATGCAGCAGCAGGCGCCGCATCGGCCGGAGCCTCTCGAGCCTCCCAGAGAGCAGCCGCAGGCCAAGGTCAAGGAGACCGGGCTGGCCCGCGTCGACGCGGCCGAGCAGGCCGCGTCGCGCTCGGTGGCGAGCCGCGTCCAGGAGGCGCACGTCTACGCCGCGAGCCTGCTCTCGCAGGCCCAGCAGACCGCCGACCAGTACATCCAGGACGCGCAGCGGTACAGCAGGGAGCTGATCGAGGACGCCCTGCTCAAGCGGGGCACGATGCTGGCCAAGGCGGCCGATGAGCAGGGCGTCGTCGGTGAGGAGTCGGTGGGGCGGGAGATCGCGCGCTTGCGCGCGGCCAACCAGACGTATCGCGGCAAGCTGCGCGACCACTTCGAGCTGATGCTGATGAACCTCGACGAGTGGGAGACCGCGGAAGGGATCGGCGGCTCGGCCTGACGCCGTTGCATCCCGTCGCGCTCGTCCTGTTCGTCGATGCCGGATGGCTCCGGCCAGGTCACGAAGGGCAACGGTGGCAGGCCGAGCCGCGGTGCGATGCATGCGTTCGCGTCATCCATCCGGGTCGTGGCCCAGACCACATCGCAGGGCAGTGCCGTCAAGCGGGGCCCGTGCGCGGGATTGATGCCGAAGTCACCCGTCGTTGTGGACAAATGTCATATCGCGGGGAAGCGGCGAGGAAGCGCGGGATTGTTACGGTCCTTCAAGTAGACGCTGTTGCCGAATTCTGGTGAAAGCGGCCGATGCGAGCGAGTGCAGAATTCGTGGCCCCGGCTGCTTCGCAATTGTGCTGAGGCTTTTCGCCTCCGGAGAGCGACTCGGCGGCTCTCTCAGGCTTTCGTCCCTTTCAGAAAGGAAAGGTTAATGGCTCACAACAACGAGTTGATCCCGGGGATGCCGGGAACTGTCCGGGCCGTCCAGGTGTTCATGTGGATCAGCGTGGTGCTCGGCGTCATCCTGCTGGCGGTCGGAGCGCTGAGCCTGGCCGCCGTCAACGCCCTTTCGAGCGACCCCGAGATCGCCGCCGCGTCTTCGGCGCTGCCCTCGATGGGGGTGATGTGGATTCTGCTGCTGATCTCGGCCGTCCTGGTCGTGGCGCAGCTGATTCTGGTGATCAGGATCCCGCGCCGGCAGGCCGCCACACGCACCGGCATCATCGGGCTCTTCGTCGTCTCCGCGGTACTCGGCATCGTCACCGCCGTCCTGACCACGGACTACGTGTCCAACGGGATCTCCCTGGTACTGTCCGCGCTGCTCGTCAGCCTGCTGATGACCGAGGGCGCCAAGCAGTACTTCGTCAACTGACCGCCCGCGGGCCGGGGCTTCGCTGAGCCTCTCCGCCGCCGTCCCGGTGGTGGAGAGGCCTCAGTCATGTCCGCGTGCCACACAGATCTCGCACACACGAGTACGGCCGGCGCCGGGCTATGCAGGAACCCGGCGTCGGCCGTACTCCAGAGATACTATGACCCGCCCGCGTCCAGTAGCGTCACGCCGGCACCGGTGGTATCGGGCTTCGTCGTCGTCTTGTCGACGTAGGTCTTGACGGCCTGCCCCGCCCAGTCGTCCCGGACGAGCTCGTCGATCCGCTTCTCGTCGTCGATGGCGATCAGCTGCTTGAGCACGCCGCTGTGGTGGGTCAGGGCGAGCAGCGTGAGGGTGCGGGCGTCCGGCTTCTGGCCGCGCACCACCTGGCCGAGCCGCGCCGTGATCTCGCGCACCAGCCTGGTGTCGTCGTACTCGTACCGTTCGACCGGGAAGAGCCCCAGGACCCGGGACTTGTCAGCCTTGAACGCGCCGCGCTCCATGAGGCGCTGCAGGTAATGCCGGCCCTTGCGCACCGGGTTGATCCTGATCAGCCATTTGCTGGGCGGCAGCGCCTTGCCCACCTTGGCCATCTGGGAGAGCACGGCGTCCAGCTGCGCGTCACCGGTCGGCTGGCTGTCCACCACGGCCAGATCGGCGCCCCTCAACTCCACTCTCCCGAGCTCGGCCAGCTCGGCCAGCTCGGCGGCGGTGAGGCTGATGTTCAGCACATTGTTGGGGATCAACTGCTTGCCGTCGCTCTCCCGATGAGCGAGCAGGATGAGCTCTTCCGGGAACGTGAGCTGTTCTGTGGACATATCGCGAGTGTCTCTCCAGCACGGCTTTTCCGCGTAGACATTGATGTCATCGGGGTGTTGTGACATCTGTCATGTGGCGTCTGTCGCGTGCCGAGGCGAGCGTACCTTACCGCCGGCCGCCGCTGAAAGCACATGTCGTACGACGCCAAAAATCCGGCTTCACCTGCGGTTTCAACAGGGGGACGCTTCGAGGAAGCCGGGAGGAAGTGGCGATTGTTAGCTTTTCTTCCATCAGAGCCACGGTCGCTGAAGACGGGGAAACGATGACGGCGCTGAAAGACGGGGAGAAATACACAGCCAAGGGCTGGATGGCACCGATCGATCTGGACCGGGTGCCCGACGTCGAGGTGTTTCTCGACCGGCTCGGCCACGGCCGGTTCGATCGGGAGACGCTGGTGGCGCCCATCGGCCGCAATGAAGTGTGGGCGGGCAGGACCGACAGCGGCAGGAAGGTCTTCGTCAAACGTCTCATCGGAGGCGACGACGCGGCACCGCGGCTGCGGCGCATCCTCGCCTTTGAGCGATTCAAGGCGAATCGGCCGCTCCTCGCGGACCAGGTCCGGACGCCCGGCTTCCTGGGCGCCGACGAGGACGCCGGGCTCGTGGCCTTCGACTTCATGGACGAGGCCAGGAACGGCGCCGAGTCCATGATCGAGGAGTCGTTCGGCGACGAGCTCGCCAGGCAGGTGGGCGAGGCGATAGGCCACCTGCACAACGCGGTACCGGAGGCCGGTGAGGGGCTGGACGACGGCTCCTTCCCGCTGCCGGACCTGGACCTCCTGCGCGGGCTGCCGCTCGAGCTCTGGCACAACCTGAGCTACGGCGAGCTGGAGAGCTGGAGCATCCTGCACGGCGACCCCGAGCTCATGCGCGGCATCATCACGCTGTGCGAGAGGGAGAGCCAGGCGCCCAAGGTCCCGGTCCACGGCGACTTCCGGGTCGACCAGATCCTGCTGCCGGATGACGGCGGGTTCCAGATCACCGACTGGGAGGACTTCCGCCTAGGGGATCCCGCCCGCGACGTCGGCGCCTTCGCCGGCGAATGGCTCTTCCGCTCCATCCTGGACATCGTCAGCGCGCGCGGCGACGAGGTCGTCTTCGAGGCGGCCGAGTTCACGCACGAGATGGTCCTCCAGCGTGGCGCGGAGAAGATCGAGCGGCTCAGGCCGCGCATCCACAGCTTCTGGCAGGGCTATCGGGCCGTGAGGACGGGGCTCGACGACGAGTTCGCCGTGCGGGCCACGGCGTTCGCCGGCTGGCACATGATCGACCGCCTGCTGGCCTCGGGGGCGCGCTCGGCCAAGCTCTCCGGCATCCAGCGCGCCGCCGCCGGCATCGGCCGCACCGCGCTGCTCGCGCCCGCCCGATTCACGATCGCCCTTGGTTTGGAGGACGAATGAGCGTCGCTGACCTGGCGGTGCCGGGAGAGATCGCCCCGGTGCTGGACGCGGTGACCGTCGACATCGACGGGCTCCGCGCGGACGTGGCCGGAGTCACGGTCGAGGCCGACAGCGCAGGCGAACTGACGGTGAAACTCTCCCAGACACTCTACGAGGTCTTCCACACCGGACGGCGGTCGGAAGAGGGCCAGGCGCTGCCGTTCCACCTGCGGGACAGGGCGTTCGAGAAGGCTCTCGCGGAGCATGTACCCCACGCGACGACGGTGTCGGAGGGCGTGATCGCCGAGGCGGTCGCCGCCGACGCGGGGGAGGACACGCAGGTCCTCGTCGTGTGCGGCGGGACGCGGGTCTGGATGCCACGCGGCAGGATCCTGAACGGGCCGCCGCTCGCGCCGGGCCGGCGGGTGGACGTCACGCTGTCACCCCTGCGGCCGGCGCTCTCACCGGGCTTCTTCTTCGTGTACGGCTCGGCGCCGAGCGACATGCGGGGCGACCTCCTGCGCGTGTACCTCCATCTGGCGGACCCGGAGCAGGCCCCGGCCGTGTGGTACGTGGTCCTGTCCTACCTGGAGGAGCGGAAGGCGGAGTACCGCGCCAAGGTGCTCTCCTCCCCGCTGCTCTACCCGCGGCGCGACGGCCTGGTGGTCTATCTCGGCGCCCGCTCCCGCGGGCTCGCCGCCGATCTCGCCACCCTCGTCGAGGACCTGCCGGGCGTGGGGACGGAGACGTCCGCGTTCGCGAACGCCCTGGGTCCCGGAGTGGCGACCGCGTGGGAGCCCGACGACCGCAGGCCGGTCATGAAAGGGATGAGCTTCGGCCAGCACCGCGCAGGTGTGCTCGGGCAGGCGCTCGTGGAGGCTGCCGCCGGCAAGGCGCCGGTCTCCGCGGTGGTCGCCGCCCGGCTCGCCGAAGCCAACATCGACCCGTGCGACCTCGCACGGAACCAGACGTCGCCTCAGGCGATGACGGAGGGCCGCTGAACGGCCCTGCGATATCGGATAAGCACCTGGAGAGGAGGTGTACAGCATGACGAAGAGCACCGCCATCATGGAGTTGGTCGCGGGATACGACTCGTACGCCCAGCCGAACGAGTTGCAGGTCTCCGCGATTTCCGACGCCCCCGAGCTCTGGTTCACGATCTGGGCCGTCAGCTACGGCGTGCGCATCAGTTCGGTCAAGTGCGCGATCTGGGCCTCGGCCGCTTCCGGCGCCGTTTCCGGCTGGTTCCTGAACCGCTAGGACCGCGACGGGACCAGACCGTTCTTTCCTCGCGATGAAACGAAGGGAGGGTAGAAATGCAGGACGTCGTGCGGCCGTCGAAGACGGCAGCGATCATGGAGCTCACGGCGGGCTATGACGCATATGCCGATGCTGCGGAGTTCAGCTTGCCGGCCGAATCCGAGGCCCCCGCCGCAACGCCCGTGACGATTCTCATACTCGGCGGCTTCGCCACGAGTTACGCGTTCAGCGGGATCGCGCGCAAGGCGTGGGACCGAACCTTCATCTTCGGCTGCTGAAAAACCGGATGAACGGGTGGGCAGGCGATATATGCAGGGCGCCTGCCCACACCCGTCCGGCCCTTTTCCTGACGTATCGGGGAAACACATGCTGGATTCGAACGCCGATGACCTGGTCGCGATGGCGGACCTGCTCGAGCCGTTCGCCATCCGGGTGGCGGCCACGCTCCGCCTGGCCGACCACATGGCCGCGGGGGTGACGACAGGGGCGGGCCTCGCCAAGAAGGTGGGCGCCCATCCCGCGACACTGAAGAAGCTGCTGCGTTACCTCGTCTCCCGCGGGATCTTCCGGTGGAGCGAGGAGCGCGGTTACGAGGTGACCGATCTCGGCGCCCCGCTCCTGGAGGACGCGCCGGGCAGCGTGCGACGGCGGCTGAGCATGGACGGGCTGCTGGGCCTGGCCGAGCTGGGCCTGGTGGGGCTGCTGCACACGGTCCGCACAGGCGAGGCGGGGTACAAGGCGGCCTTCGGCCGGGACTTCTGGCACGACGTGAGCGACGTCCCCGACGACGCCAACGTGCTGGCGGAGGAGGTCGCGAAAGAGCTGGCCGGGGACGGCCACCTGATCGTGCACTGCTACGACTGGTCGGGCGTGCGCCGGGTGCTGGATGTCGGGGGCGGCAACGGGACGGTGCTCATCGAGCTCGCTCGCGCCCACTCCCACCTGCACGGCGCCGTGCTCGACCTGCCTGGGATGGCGAAGGCCGCGGCGCAGCGCATCGAGCAGTGCGGCCTGGGCGACCGGTGCGAGACGGTCGAGGGCAGCTTCCTCGATCCGATCCCCCCGGGATTCGACGTCTATCTTCTGTCGGCGATCCTGTGCGACTGGCCGGACGACGACGCCATCAAGATCCTGCGCCGCTGCGGGGAGGCAGCGGGAGCAGAGGGCCGCGTACTCGTGGCCGACATGAACCTCATCTATGACGACGACGACGCGGACGCCGCCCGGATGAACCTTCTCCTGACCGGCACCGTGCCGGTGCCCGTGCGCACGCTCAAGCAGCTCAAGCGGCTCGGGTCGGCGGCGGGCCTCGAGCTCTCGTGGGAGGGCCCGACGACGAGAAGGCGGACGCTCCTGGAGTTCCGCGCTCATTGACAGGCACTCTCTTGGACAGGTGAGAAGTGGAAGAGCGACCGGCCACGCAGATCGTGGCAGAGCCACCGCCCATACATGTCGCGGAAGAGCAACCGCCCCCACAGGAAGCGCAGCACCCGACGGAGAAGCTCGCGCTCTCGCGCGAGATGACGGCCGGCAAGGCGAACCAGGTGGCCACGATCGTGGCGCTCGCCCTGCTGTCGACCGTCACCACGCTCGCCCTGCCGCTGATCGGAGGGGCCTTCGTCGCCGAGCTCGAGAAGGGCGGCGGCGCGGTGACCTCCACCGCGCTCTGGATGGTCGCCGCGGGACTGGCCGCCGCCGCCACCGGGACCATGTCCGGTTACCTGCTGTCCAAGCTCGGCATCCAGCTCGTCACCAAGCTCCGCGTGCGCACCATGAAGCACGCGCTGGGGCTGCCGCTGAAGATCGCCAGGCGCGAGGGGACGGGGGACCTGGCCGCCCGGCTCACCTCGGACTCCTCCCAGGTGCGCGGTCTGACGGAGGTCGGGCCCCTGCAGCTGCCCATGGCCGCGCTGCAAGTGGTCGCGACGCTCGTCATCATGGGCTTCCTGGACTGGGTCCTGCTGCTGATGACGGTCGGATCGTTCCTGATCGCGATCATCGGGGTCACCTTCGTGATCAAGGCGATCCGCGCGAAGTTCGAGGCGCTGCAGACGGGGGTCGGCAAGCTGTCCGACGACTTCGTCGCGACCCTGGAGGCGCTCACCGTCGTCAAGGCCCACCGTGCGGAGAGCAGGCTCCTGCGGAGCTTCTCCGAGCGGGCGGAGAACCTGAGCGCGCTCGAGATCGCCGCCGCGCGGCTCGAGGCCATGGTCGTGCCGGTGATGACGCTGGCCCAGCAGGTCGCCCTGGTCATCGTGATCATGGGTGGCGGCGTCCGCTACGTCGCCGGTGAGATCACCCTGCCGAACCTCGTCTCGTTCCTGCTCCTGCTGCTGCAGCTGGCCGCTCCACTGATCATGGCCATCCAGGCGACCGGCGCCATCCAGGCGGGTCTCGTGGCCAAGCAGCGTTTCGAATCCGTCTTCTCGCTCCCGTACGAGCAGGTGGACGACCGCACGGAGGGCGGCGAGCCGGTGGCCGTGGAGCCCGGGGTCCCCGCGGTCGTGCTGAACCGGGTCGGCTTCGCCTACGAGCCGGGCCAGCCGGTGCTCGAGGACGTCGGCTTCACGGTGCCGCCCAGCGGCCTGACCGCGATGGTCGGCAGGTCGGGGGCCGGCAAGACCACCGTGCTCGGCCTGATCGAGCGCTTCATGGAGCTCGACTCCGGGAAGATCTCCGTCTTCGGGCGCGAGCTCTCCGACTGGCCGCTGTCCGAGCTGCGCGGCCGGATCGCGTACGTCGACCAGTCCTTCACGCTGCTGCGCGACACGATACGCAACAACCTCCTGCTCGGGCTCGACGAGAGCGTGCCGGACGAGGTGCTGCTCGACGCGCTGGAGCAGGTCGGCCTGCGCGAGGAGATCTCCGCCCTGCCCCAGGGGTTGGACACGCCCATCGGCGGCGAGAGCGACCTGTCCGGCGGGCAGCGGCAGCGTCTGGCCCTGGCCGCCGCGCTGCTCAGCGACGCCCGGCTGGTGCTGCTCGACGAGCCGTCGTCACAGCTCGACAGCCTCAACGAGAGCCGGCTCAGGGACGTCGTCGACCGCCTCGCCGAGGACAGGGCCGTCCTGGTCGTCGCCCACCGGCTGTCCACCGTGCAGCACGCTCGCCACGTCATCCTCCTGGACCGGGGGAAGGTGCTGGCGCAGGGGACGCACGAGCGGCTGATGAGCGAGAGCGAGCCGTACGCCGAGCTCGTGCACGGCCAGATGCTGCGCCCCGCGGATTCCGTACGGCTTGCCTGAACAGGAGTGATGATGCCCAGCCTGTCTGTCTTGTTGCCGATGATGCCCACGCGGCACGAGCAGGTTCTCTCTTTCGCCGCCCTCGTGCAGTGGACGGGCGCGCTCCGCCTGTGGCAGGGCCAGGCCCTGTCGCTCGACCCGCACCACAGCTTCGTCTTCGCCGCGGGCGCCGGATTCCGGGTCCCGATGGGTGTGGGCGTCTCGCTCATGCCGCTCCGGCACCCGCACGACGCGGCCGTGCACGCCCGTTCCGTGGCCGTGGCCTCCGGCCACCCGTTCGTGGCCGGGATCGGCCCGGGCGGCATCGACTTCCAGCGCAACATCGCCGGCGGCGCGTACGGCAGCCAGCTGAAGGCGGTCAGGGAGTACGTCACCGCGATGCGTGGCCTCCTGGAGGGCGAGGGGGTGGACCTGGACGGAGAGCACTTCACCGCCCACGACCTGCTACCGCCCCTGCCGACCCCGCCGGTGGAGATCGGAGTCGGCGTGCTGAGGCCGGGGATGGCCCGCCTGGCCGGTGAGATCGCCGATGTGGCGATCACCTGGCTCACGCCCGCGTCCTATCTGCGTGAGGTGATCGTCCCCGCGATGGAGGAGGGCGCGAAGGACGCGGGGCGTCCCGTGCCCCGGCTGGTGGCGATGGTGCCGATGTACGTGGCCCAGCCCGACCGCGACCCGACCCGCATCGTCCTGCAGTCCAACGCCGGGCACCTCATGCTGCCGCACTACGTCGACATGCTGGGCAGGTCCGGCATCGAGATCGACCCGCAGCAGCCGGTCGAGACCGTGAAGCGGCTGATCGCGGGCGGGGCGTTCCTGAGCGGGGACCTGGAGGAGCTCGGGGAGCAGATAGGCGAGTTCCACGCCGCGGGCGTGGACGAAGTGGTGATCAACCTGACCGGAGTGGCCGGTTCCTACGGGCCGCAGACGGCGCTGGCGGAGGCCGAGACCATCCTGGGACAGGCCACGCCATGAGCACGCCGTCCACCTCGCCGCGTCCGGGCGCCGGCCTCTCCCGCCTGCTGCTCGTCGTCACGGGCTCCCTGGCGGCGCGCAACCTGCCGTTCGCGCTGACCCTGCTGCGCGAGTCCCGTCCGGGCCTGAGCATCAGGGTGGTCCTGACGCGGAGCGCGGAGAAGTTCGTCACGCGTGCGGCCCTGGCGCCCGAGGCGGACGAGGTCATGGCGGACGAGTGGCCGGACGACGATGCGCGGGCCCGCCACGTCGACTGGGCCGAGTGGGCGGAGGCGGTCGTCGTCTACCCGATGACCCTCCACTTCATGGGCCGCCTGGCCCTCGGCCTCGCCGACACCCCGGCGTTGCTGGCCGCCCAGTGCACGCGCGCGCTCGTCGCCCTGGCGCCGGCCCTGCCGCCGGGAGGGGTGGAGAGCGCCGCGTACCAGTCGCACTGGAGCGCCCTCAGCGCCCGCCCGAACGTGGTGCTCGTCCCCCCGCGTCCGGGGATCAGCACCGCGACCGGGCGGGCGGACTCGTGGCTGTCGACGCTGGCGCAGGCGATCGAGGCGGTCGACGCGCGATGGGAGCGCCACCTCCGCCGGGACGACCCCGCGGAGGACGGCACCGGCCACCTCATGATGGAGGTGACGCCCGACGCCGCCGGAGGGCACGTCTGGCGCCGCAGGCCGGGGCGGTTCTCGCGGACCGGGTTCGCGCCCGTCGACTCTGCACTGAACGGCAAGCTCGCCGGGCTGCTGGACAGCGCGGACGTACGGCTGGCCCCGGGGGAGGAGGACGGCGGGTCCCGCCCTCACGGCGAGTTCCCTGTCCACGGCGAGTCCCGCGTCTACCGCGTCGCCGGTGCGGAGTCCGCGGCGCGGATCCTGCTGCGAGAGGGCCCGGGAGAGCAGCTCGAACGGCTGATGCGCGGCCTCGGCCGGGCACTGCGCGAGCTGCACGCCGTCGCCCCCGGCGACGTCTCCGGCCCGCCCCGCGCGATGCGCAGGCTGGAGGAGTGGCTGGCAGGCCGCTCGCCCAGCGCGACGGCGGCGGCGGCCGGCGCCGCGCTGGCCGACCGGCTCGGGGCGAAATCCTGGGACAGGCTCCGCAGCTGGTGCGCCGAGCAGGATGCGGACCCCGACGTCGTGCTCTCCCACGGCGCGCCCGGCCTCGGCTCGCTCGCGGTGGACGCCGACAGGGACACCGGCGAGCTGCTGATCGGCGAGGACCTGTGCGTCGCGCCCTGGTACCACGACCTCGCCTGGGTCGCCGGGGAACTGGTGGAGATGCGCTGGCTGAACGACGGGGACCCGCAGGACTGGCAGCGCCTGCTGGACGCGCTTTTCGAGGGGTACGGCCGGGACCTGGGCGGGGAGACGAACAGGCTCGTGGCCATGAGAATCGCACTACATCTGCACGATATATCCGCTTACGTCGGGCTTGATGCCTCTCTGTTGACCACGTACGCGGGATTCCTTGATTTTCTTGTCAATATCGATGGAGGATCGCCGCATGCCCGGAATTCATAGGCGGACGCTGGCGAACGGGCTGAAACTGCTGGTGGCGCCGGTCGCGGGCACCCCGCGGGTGGCCATCGCGGTCCACTACCGCGTGGGTTTCCGCGTCGAGCCTCCTGGCATGGAGGGCTTCGCCCACCTGTTTGAGCACCTGATGTTCCTCGGCAGCCAGAGCCTGCCGGACGGCGCGTTCTTCAACCACGTGAGTGACACCGCGGGAGTGGCGAGCGGGCGCACGCACCAGGACTACACGGAGTTCTACCAGGTGGTGCCGCGCCTGGCGCTCGACCAGGCGCTGTTCAGCGAGGCCGACCGGATGCGCGCCCCGAGCTTCACGCAGAAGGCGCTCGACGAGCAGCTGGCCGGCGTCGCCGCCGAGATCCGCGAGATGATCGTCGAACGGCCCTACGGCGGCATGCCGTGGCCGCACATGGCCGGCCTGCTCTACACGTCGTTCGCCAACGCGCATGACGGCTACGGGGACCCCGAGCAGCTGAAGAAGGCGACCCTGGAGGACTGCGCCGAATTCTTCGCCCGCTACTACACGCCGGGCAACGCGGTGCTCACGGTGGCCGGCGACGTCGATCCCGACGACGTGGTGGCGCGCGTGGAACGCCACTTCGGCGACATCCCCGCGCGGGAGGCCGCCCCGCAGCCCGACCTGTCCGAGCCCGGGTTCTTCATGGACCAGACCGCCTCGTTCACCGAGCCAGGAGTACCCGCCACCGCGATCACGATCGGGCAGTGGCTGCCCGATCCGGCCTCCGACCTGCGGGGCTACCTGGCCCACACGGTCCTGGCCCGCATGATGGCCCGGCAGATCACTCCGGACGGGGTGTCCGCGGTCAGCACGAGCTGCGGGTTCTTCGGCCCGCTCGACGCCCGCGCCCCTGACACGCTGCTCCTGACCGCCCTCGTGCCGCCGGCCACCCCAGCCGCGCAGATGGTCGAAGCCGTACGCGCGCAATGGGGCATGTGGGCCAAGAGCGACATCTCCGGTGAGGTGTCCGCGGCCGTCAACGAGCTGGTGTCCGAGCACCACCGCGACCACGACGACCTCGAGACGCGATGCCGCGCGCTCGGCCGCCTCGAGACCCTCTTCGACCGGGCCGAACTGCTCGACGAGCTGCCGGGGCTGCTCGGCGAGGTGACCACGGCGCAGGTCGCCCAGGCGGCGACGCGCCTGCACGGCGCAGCCTGCGCGGTCATGACGATCGAGCCGGGCCGCAGGCGGACGCGGCCGAAGCCGCAGCACAGCGAGCGCGCCGAACGCGAGCCCGCCCAGACCGTCAGGATCCCGGAGCCGGTGACCGGGCCGAGGACCGTGCCGCCGCGGGAGGACCAGTCCCGCCCCGTGCTGGGCGAGCACGCGGAGGCCACGTTCGGCAACGGCCTGCGTGCCGTCGCCATCCGCGCGGGCAGCGCGCCCGTGGTGGAGCTCCGCCTCCGCGTGCCCGCCGGTCCCGCGGGCTGGCGGCGTCCGGACCACCTGGAGCTCCTGGCGCACGTGCTCGGCCGGCGCGCCCGCGTGGGCCTGCACGCCTGCGGCGCGGGCGGCGAGCTGACCGTCAGGACGGACGGCCAGTGGCTCGACTTCGCCGGGTACGCGGGGACGGACGGGCTGGACGCCTGGCTCACCGTACTTTCCGAGATCCTCACGCCGGGCCTCGCGGCCGAGCCCCTTTCGATCGGCCGGTCGCTGATCCGCGGCCGCACGCCCGGACGGATCGCCGACGACGCGTTGCGCGCGCACCTGCTCGGGCCCGCGCCGTCGGAGCCGACGGGCCTCGCCGACGTCCACCGGACGGTGATCGTGCCCGAGGGCGCATCGCTCGTCGCCGTGGGGAACGCCGACCCCGCATGGACGCTCTCCCGCCTGGAGAGCGCTCTGGAGGGGTGGCAGGGGCGGGCGCAGCAGACGCCCGCCATCGCCGCCGAGGGCGGGGTCCTGCTCCTCCCCAGGGAGGACCTGTCGAACATCCTGGTGAGCTTCAGCGCGCCGGAGCCTGCCGACGGCCCCGACGAGGTGGCACGCTATCTCGCCACCGGAGTGCTCGGCCGCTATCACCGCAACCGTTCGATCCGTGACGCACCCGGCACCACCGGCCTGGGGGCCAGCGGCTACGAGGCGTTCCTCGGCCGGGACGTCTTCACCGGCTTCCCGCGGGCCTACATCCAGCTGATGCGGCCGAAGGAGCAGGTGCCGGACGTCTTCACCGAGGTCCTGGACCGGCTGCCCGAGCTCACGGCCAAGGCCCCGGACCCCGTCGAGCTCGACCGGGCCAGAGAGTACTGCGTCCTGGAGATGCTGTGGGGTCTGGACTCGCCCTCGAAGATCGCTGATCTCGTACGCATCGGGTTCTCGTTCGGCCAAGGGGCCGGCCTGCTCATCCGGCTGTACGACCGGCTCGGGCAGATCACCACCGACGAGGTCGTGGAGGCGGCGGTCAGCACGTACGGGCGGATGTCCCTGCCCAGCGTGGTCGTCGGCGACATCGAGGCGAACTGGCTGGCGGACGAGATCGAGCGGGAGGTCATGGAGATGGAGGGATTGTGACCGTGGCGCAGAAGGCCGGAGCGGTACGCCTGAGGCCGCCTCAGAACACCGTGCACCGCCGGGCGATCACGATGTGGACCACCCGGTCCGCCGTGTCGTACGGGCTGGTGGCACTGGTGTTCCTGGGCCTGTCGGCGTTCGTCGACGGAGCGAGCACCGTTTTCGCGGTCCTCGCGTTCCTGACGGCTCTGGCCGGCGCCTGCTACGCGGTCGTGGTGCCGCGGTGGCGCTACCGGGTGCACCGCTGGGAGGTGACCGGCGACGCCGTCTACACGAGCTCCGGTTGGCTGTGGCAGCAGTTCCGCGTGGCGCCGATGTCGCGGATCCAGACGGTGGACACCCTGCGCGGCCCCTTCTACCAGATCTTCAAGCTGTCGGCGGTGACCGTGACCACCGCGTCGGCGATGGGCCCGCTGACCATCGACGGCCTGGACGAGGAGTTCGCCAGGGACCTGGTGGA
Source organism: Nonomuraea sp. NPDC049695 (assembly GCF_040674955.1). NCBI lineage: Bacteria > Bacillati > Actinomycetota > Actinomycetes > Streptosporangiales > Streptosporangiaceae > Nonomuraea > Nonomuraea sp. NPDC049695. The sequence continues at coordinate 205,018 of NZ_JBFANV010000005.1, forward strand.
CCGGCTCAACCGAGTGACCCAGGCGACACCCGGAGATGCGACGTGACCGTGGAGGACATGGTGGTCGGGTCCGTCGGCTGGCGCCGGCTCGACCCCCGCATGTGCCTGGTCAACCTGCGCTGGATCCTGCCGTCGCTGGGCATCCTCGCCCTGACCGCGCTGGGCTCGGGCAGCGTGAACTGGGAAGATCACAAACTGCAGATCGTCTCCGCCCTGCTCTTCGTCTACCTCACCTGCAGCGAGATGGTCCGCTGGCGGACCACGCGCTACCGGGTGACCGTCGAGCAGGTCGAGGTCCACTCCGGGCTGTTCTGGCGCCGGCACGTCGCGATACCCCGCGACCGCCTCCGCACCGTGGACGTCACGTCGGGGCCGGTCCACCGGGTCCTCGGCCTGTCGATCGTCACGATGGGCACCGGCCAGGCGCTCAGGACGGACCGGCGGCATCAGCTCAAGATCGACGCCGTCTCCGTCACCGAGGCGGCGGTGCTCCGCGAGGAGCTCCTGCCCCGGTCACAGCCCGCGAAGCCCGCATCCGCGGACGTGCAGGAAGCGCCGGCAGCGGAGCAGATCGCCCGTCTCGATCCGAGGTGGGTGCGGTACGCGCCGCTGAGCCCGCTCGTGTTCGTGATCGGACTCGCTCCGCTGAGCCAGGCGTACAACCTGGCCGAGAGGCTGGGCATCCCCGTGGACATCGGCGGGGCGGTGGTCGGAGCCGTCGAGTTCCTGGTCGCGATACCCGGCTGGCTGTTCGCCGTGTTCGTCGTCATGGTGCTGGTCGCCGGGGTGATCGGCACGATGCTGCTGTTCGCCGAGTCGTGGTGGAGGTTCCGGCTCGAGCGCGAGCCGGGAAGCGGCACACTCCGCGTGAGCCGGGGGCTCATCACGACGCGCTCCTTCACGCTGGAGGAGCGGCGGCTGCGCGGTGCCGAGCTGCTGGAGCCTTTCATGCTGCGCTGGGGCAAGGGGGCCCGGCTCAAGGCGATCGCGAGCGGGCTGCGCCAGACCCTGGACGGTCCGCGAGGTGGCTCAGGCGCGCTGCTGCCACCCGCGCCCCGCCGGCTGGCGCACGAGACGGCGGCGTCGGTGCTGCGGGAGGCGGAGAGCCCGCTGCTGCCCGCGCGACTGCGTGCCCATCCCCGGGCCGCGCTGCGCCGCAGGCTGTTCCGCGCGGGCGCGGCGAGCGGGGCAGCCGTCGCCGTGGCGGCGGTGCTCGCCGCGGTAGCGGGGTGGTCCGTCGGCTGGTCGACAGCGGTCGTGGCCGTGGTGGCGGTGCCCGTCTCCGTCGTGCTCGCGACGGACGCGTACCGGTCGCTCGGGCACACGCTCCACGGGGCCTACCTGGTGACCCGGGAAGGCGCCCTGCGGCGCCGTACCGTGGCGCTGCAGCGCGCCGGGATCATCGGCTGGACCGTCACCCGCTCGCCGCTCCAGCGAAGGTCGGGACTGGCCACCATCGCGGCGACGACGGCGGCGGGGACGACGGGCACCTACGTCGTACGGGACGTCGGCTACGGCGACGGTCTGATGATGGCCGACGAGGCGGTTCCCGGATTGCTGGGGCAATTCATCGAGACGACAGCGGAATAGCGCATTACGGGGGGCAGGATGAACATTCAGCTCATGGGGATCAGATAAATGACCGTTCTGCAGGCAGTAGGGCTGACCAAAAGGTACGGGCCGGTGCTGGCGGTGAGCAACGTCAGTTTCTCGGTCCGCGCCGGTGCCATAACCGGCTTCCTGGGGCCCAACGGCGCCGGAAAATCGACCACCTTGCGGATGTTTCTCGGCCTTGACCGGCCCACCAGCGGGCAGGCGCTCATCGACGGGAAACCGATCAACGAGTGGCCGGTCCCCGCTCGCAAGATCGGGGCGGCGCTCGACACGCAGTGTGCCCACCCCAGCCGCCGTGCGATCGACACCCTGCGCTGGGCCGCCAAGTTGATCGGGGTCGATCCCCAGCAGGGCGAGGTGATGCTCGACCGGGTGGGGCTGAGCGAGGTGGCCGCGCAGCGGGTCGGCAGGTTCTCGCTGGGGATGAGGCAGCGCCTGGCCCTGGCGATCGCGCTGATCGGCAACCCGGAGATCGTCGTGCTGGACGAGCCGATGAACGGGCTGGATCCCGACGGCATCGCCTGGATGAAGGACCTCCTGCGGCAGTTCCGCGACCAGGGCCGCACGGTGTTCGTCTCCAGCCATCTCCTGGCGGAGATGGAGGATCTCGTCGACGATCTCGTGGTCATCGCGCAGAGCAGGATCGTGGGCAGCGGGTCGGCGCCGGCGTTCATGCAGCGCTTCCAGGTGAAGAAGGTCAGCGTGCAGTGCGAGAACCCGAAGGTGCTGGCGCCCGCGCTGGTGCGGGCCGGGGGCCGGGTGCAGGCGAGCGGCGCCAACGGCATCAAGGTCACCGGGCTGGGCGCGGGACAGGTCGGGACGATCGCCCGGGACACCATGGTGGCGCTCTACGAGCTCAAGGAGGAGCGCAGCCTGCACCACGCCTTCGCGCAGGCTACGCGGGACAGATCGAGCATCAAGGGTGAGGTGGGCTAGGTGGGTTTCGCCAACGTCTGCGCCGCGGAACTGCTCAAGTTCCGTACGCTCCTGAGCAACCGGATCACGCTGCTGTGCGCTCTCGTGGGCGTGGCGGCCGTGGGGCTGCTGATGGGCTCCAACATCGGCCCCAACGGGCATCTCGTCCAGGGCGCGCCCGGCTCTCAGGCCGTCGCCTCGCCGATGCAGTTCGTGATGTACTCGATGATGATTCTCGGGGTGCTCTCCGCGACGAACGAGGCCAGGAACGGCACCTTCCGGATCACCCTCTCCATCGCTCCCTGGCGGAGGCAGGTCCTCACCGGCAAGATCGTGACGCTCGCCGCGATCGCTCTCGCCGTCACGATCGTCGGCCTGCTGGTCGCGTACGGCACCTCACTGATCACCGCGAGCGGCACGGCCTACGCGCCGATGTCCGACGGCGGCGCCGGCACCATCCTGGCGTTCCTGGGGAGCGTGCCTCTGGTCACCGCGCTCGGGGTCGCGGTCGGGGTGCTGGTGAGGAGCACCGCCGGAGCCCTGTCCATCCTGCTGGTGTGGGCGTTCGCCGGCGAGGGGATCCTGGCGATCGTCCTTCCGGACAACATCGACCCGTATCTGCCGTTCATGATGGTCGGCGCGGGGCCGGGCATCCTGCCGGAGGGGCCGGGGCCGGTGCTGGGGCTGGGCATCTTCGCCGGGTACGTGGCGATCGTGATCGCCGTGACCTTCGTCGTCTCCGAGCGACGGGACATCTCCTAGACCGACAGGCCCGGAGCGGTCTGGCATGTCCGGACCGTGTACGGCGCGAGCGCACGAAGAGGGGAACTGTGCCGCTGATGCGCTTCGGAATCCTGGGCCGACCGGCGATCTGGCAGCACGGCGAGGAGATCAGGCTCGCCACCCGGCGGTCACGGGGAGTGCTGGCACACCTGCTGCTGAGCCCTGCCCGCTCGGCCTCGGTCGAGGGCCTCATCCACGCCATCTACGGCGACGAGCCCACGAAGAGCGCCCGCAACCAGGTCCACCGTGGGGTCGGGGAGCTCAGGAAGTGCGGCGTCGTCATCGACGCGCACGACAACGTCTACCGGCTCCAGGCCGCCGAGGACAGCGTCGACGCCCTCGTTTTCATGCGGCTGTGCGACCAGGCCCGCGCCGCGGCCGCCGGCCGGGATCACGCCGGTGCGGCCCGTACGCTGGGCGAGGCCCTGGCCCTGTGGCGGGGCCCGGCCCTGTCCGGCCTCGACAGCGAGACGTTCCTCACCGAGGCGGCGGTGTGGGACGAGCGCAGGCTCGCCGCGATCGAGGCCCGCGTGGACGCCGATCTCGCGCTCGGCCGGCACCGGGAGGTGGTCGCCGAGCTTCAGCTGCTCGCCGATCAGCACCCGCTGCGGGAGGCCTTCTGCGGCCAGCTCATGCTCGCGTTGTACCGGTCGCAGCGAGGCAGCGAGGCCCTGCAGGCGTTCACCGACCTGGAGCGGCGGCTCCGGGAGGAGCTCGGCACCGATCCCGGCCCCGCGCTGCGGGACCTCAGGACGCGGATCCTGCGCCAGGACTCCGTCCTCGAACCCGCGCGTCCCTCGACGCCTGTGCCGCGGCAGCTGCCCGCGCGTTCGGGCGTGCTGATCGGCAGGAATGACGAGCTGCGGCGCATCACCGCCGCGATCGAGGATCATGGCGCCTCTCCCGTGGTGGTGATCACCGGTCCCGGCGGGGCCGGGAAGACCGCCCTGGGCCTGGAGGCCGCGCACCGCGCGGCCGGCCGGTACCCCGACGGCCAGCTCCACGCCGATGACCTGAGCAAACCCGGCGACGTGCTGGCCGGGTTCCTGACCGCGTTCGGGGTCGCCGCCGACGAGATCCCTGAGGGCACCGGCACGCGCGCCGGACTGCTGCGGAGCCTGCTGGCCCGCCGCCGCGTGCTGATCGTGCTGGACGATGTCAGCGACGTGCGCGGCATCGATCCCCTCCTGCCCGGGCAGCCGGGCTGCGCCGTCATCGTGACCAGCCGCTCGCCGCTGGCCCTGCTGCACGGAGCCGTCCGGGTACACGTGTCCGCGCTGGACCGGGCCGACGCCAGGGCGTTGCTGGCCACGGGCGCGGGGGACGAGCGGATGGCGGCGGAGCCGGAGGCGGCGGACCGGATCATCGACCTCTGCGCCCGGCTGCCGGTGGCCCTGCGCATCGCGGCCGCCAGGCTCGCCACCCGGCCGCACTGGACGCTCACGCGGCTGGCCGAACGCCTCGCCGATCCGACGAGGATCCTCGGCGAACTGCGGCACGACGGCCAGAGCGTCGTCCCGACGCTGGCGCGGGGCTACGAGGTGCTCCCCGACGGCCCGCGCTCCCTGATCCGCCGGATCGGCTTCTACGGCAGTGCGGAGGTCACCGCCTGGACCACCGCGGCGCTCGCGGACGTCCGCGCGGACGCGGCGGAGAACATGCTGGAAGAGCTGGCCGAGAGCCATTTCATGGTCACCCTGCGGGACGGCGAGCGGTTCCGCTGCCACGAGCTGCTGCTGGGCTTCGGGGCCGGCCGCGCGCTCGAAGAGGACCGGGAGGAGGATCTGCGCGCGGCCGTACGGCGCGCGCTCGGCGGCTGGCTCGCGCTGACCGACGACGCTCACGCCTCGATGCGCGGCCGCGGCAACTCCATCCCACGCGGTACGGCTCCGCGCTACCGGCCTCAGGGCGCGGTGGCCTGGTCGGGCGAGGGAGCGTCGTGGTTCGACGCCAACCTGGACGGGATACTGGCGGCCGTACGCCGGGCGGTCCCGTTCCCGGAGATGTGCTGGGAGCTGGCCATCGCACCGCTCGCCCGCTACGAGGCGGGCTTCCGCCTGGACGCGTGGCTCGCGTCCCACGAGCTGGCCCTGGCCGGCGCGCGCGAGGCAGGGGACAGCCGGGGCCAGGCGGCCCTGCTCTACTCCCTCGGCCACCGCTCGCTGCTGGTCGGCGACTACCTGGGCGCGGCCCGCCGGGCGGAGGTGGCCGTACGGCTCTTCCGGCGCCTGGACGACGACCATGGCCGTGGGCTGGCGCTGCGGTTGCTGGCCGACCTCTGCCGGATCCGCCAGATGCCGATCGAGGCACGGCGGGCGTACGAGGAGGCCGTCCAGCTGCTGCGCAGAAGCGGGGACCCCGTGGGCGAGGCCGACGCGCTGGGCGGGCTGGCGATGGTGCTGCACAGCACGGGGGAGGAGGAGACGTCCCAGGCCCGCCTGGAAAGGGCGCTCGTCCTGAGCCGCGAGGGCGGCAGCCTGCGCAGCGAGGCCCAGATCCGGCGCGGGCTGGCCATGCACGCCGCCAGGGCCGGAACGCCGGAGGAGGCCTGCCCCGAGCTGCTCAAGGCCCTGGAGATCGCCGCGTTCATCGGCGACCGGGTCGTGCTCTCGGAGATCCTGCTCGATCTCGGCACCACGCGGATTCTGCTCGGAGACCCGAGGGCCGCCTATGACGACCTGGTCACCGCGGAGGAGATCGCGAAGGTCGCCGGCGTGCAACGGACCGCCCTCAGGGCGCGCAGGGCCAGGGCCTTCCTCAACGGTAGCGGCGAGGCCACCGGCGCGCTTGACCGCTAGCCGAACTCGCGGGTGAACTCGGTCATGGTGGCGGCCGCCCCCGAGAACGCCCTCGTCAGGCCGCGCTCCTCCGTGAGCCCCAGGAGCGCTATCCCGGCGACGCGGGCGATCCGGCCGAGCTGGATGGAGGTCAGACCACTGATCTCCATGCGCTGACCCTGGGTCCCGACGACCTCACCGCCGGCCTCGATCACGGCGGCGCCCAGCGGCTGCGGCTGGTCCGAGAGAACGCTGATCGTCTCAGGCTGGAAACGGTCGACGAACGCGGCGGCTGACCCGCTCCCGATGATCCTGCCGCGTGAGATCACCACCAGGTCGTCCACCAGGTCCTCCAGCTCGGCCAGCAGATGGCTGGTGACGAGCACCGTACGGCCCTGGTCGCGGAACCGGCGCAGCAGGTCCTTCAACCACACGATCTCCGCGGGGTCGAGCCCGTTCATCGGCTCGTCGAGCAGCAGGATCTCGGGGTCGCCCACGAGCGCGACGGCCAGCGCCAGGCGCTGCCGCATGCCGGCCGAGAACGTCCTCGTGCGCTGAGTGGCAACCTCGCCGAGCCCGACCTGGTCGAGGAGCGACCGGGCGCGGGAGGAGGGCACGCCGGCCAGCCGGGCCGCCCACCGCACGCTGTCGATCGCCCGGCGGGAGGGATGGAAGGAGTCGACGTCCAGGACGGCGCCCACCTTGCGGCTGGGAGCGGGCCACTCGTGGATCGGCTTGCCGTCGACAAGGGCGGAGCCCGATGTCGGGTGTACGAGCCCCAGGAAGAGGCGGAGGATCGTCGACTTGCCGGCGCCGTCCGGTCCCAGGAGGCCGGTGACGGCGCCCGGCCTGATGGCGAAGCCGGCGTCGCTCACCGCCACAGTGGGACCGAACCGCTTCGTCAGCGCTTCCGCTTCCAGCATCGGCCTCATGCCCGGCGCACCCCCTGCTCCGGTCTCCGCCCGCTGATTCCGTCTGCTGAATGCCGACGTAATATGCTCACGATTCACCCCGTTTTTCGCCGCAAACGGTGCTGACCCGGGACTCCGTTGAGCCGCTTTCGGGGCAATGGTAGCTCTGCGTGGCCGGCCATTTTCCTTTTGCTCATTTTGCTGAGCTGCGGTTTCCTAACCTTCGAGTATGCGTCGGAGGAATTCCTCCACCGCGGCCACCGCCGTGTCGTGGTCGCCGCCCCTGGCCACCAGCAGCGCGCTCTCGTTGACGGCCGCCAGCAGCATGTGCGCGTGCAGGTCGAGGAACTCGGCCGGCACCGCTCCCGTGGCCTCCAGCGCGGCCTTGAGCATCCCGAACGAGTAGCGCTCCTCCATGGCGCGCCACCGCTCCCACCCCATCACCGACGGCGCGTCGATGAGGACGAGGCGCTTGATGACCGGATCCCCGGCGAGCGAGATCCAGGCCAGGACGCCGGCCCGCAGTGCGGCGGCAGGGTCGGTGATGCCGCGGACCGCCTTGACGATCTTGCGGCCGATGTCCGACTCCGTGGCCTCCAGCACCGCCTCGAACAGCGCGTCCTTGCCCGCGTAATGGTGGTACAGAGCCCCTCTGCTCAGCCCCGACTCCTGCAGCACCGTCTCGATCGAGGTGTCGTCGTAGCCGCGCTCGGCGAACAGCCGCGTGGCGATCGCCAGGACCCTCTCGCGGGTGGCGGCTCCGCGTTCGGCCTTGAGGTTCATGCGACCACTCTAGGTGCGGCCATGCTGCCTGCGGCTGCGCCCCACCGTAGACAAACCGACTGTCGGTCGGTAATTTCTAGACCGACAGTCGGTCTGTAAAATTCGGAGGAGCATCCGCATGGACGGCATCAGCTACGTGGACGTGGGCGAAGGGCCGGTCAGCCTGTTCGTGCACGGCGTGGGCACCGGCTCGTACCTGTGGCGCCACGTCATCGAGGCGTTCCGCGAGGAGCGCCGCTGCGTGGCCATCGACCTGCCGGCGCACGGCGGCAGCGCCCCGCGCGACGACCTGTCGATGCCCGCGCTGGCCGAGGCCGTCGAGGAGCTGTGCGACGGGCTCGGGCTCACCGAGGTGGATCTCGTCGCGAACGACACCGGTGGCGCCGTGGCGCAGATCTTCGCCGTACGCCATCGCGAGCGCCTGCGTACGCTCACCCTCACCAACTGCGACGTCCACACCAACGCCCCGCCCGAGGCGTTCAGGCCCACGGTGGAGCTGGCCGCCAGGGGCGAGCTGGCCGCGCTGATGGCGGCCGTGCTGGAGCAGCCGGAGCTGCTGGCCAGGACCGCGTACGGCGAGGGCTATGAACGGATCGACGATCCGGCGGAACTGGTGGACGCGTTCCTGCGGCCGATCCTCGCCAAGCCAGGCGGCGGAAGTGCCTTCGAGCGGATGCTGGCCGCCATCGACGCCAAGGACCTGATCGCCATCGAGCCGCAGCTCACCGTGCTGACCGTGCCGACGCTGGTGGTCTGGGGCACGGGGGACGCGTTCTTCGACGTGAGCTGGGCCCACTGGCTGCGCGACACGATCCCCGGCGTCAAGGAGATCGTCGAGATCGAGGGCGGGAGGCTGTTCTTCCCCGACGAGCGGGCGGACGAGTTGATGCCGCATCTGCGCCGCTTCTGGGCACAGCCCTAGGATCGGCCGCATGCACCTGGAGACGCTGCGCCGCTACCCCGTCAAGTCGATGCTGGGGGAGGAGCTCTCCGAGAGCGAGGTCACCGAGCGCGGGCTCGCCGGCGACCGGGCGCGCGCGGTGCTGGACGTCGCGACCGGGAAGATCGCCAGCGCCAAGAACCCGCGGCTCTGGCGCGGCCTGCTGACGATCGAGGGCGCCCGCGTCCCCGGGGACGCGGAGCTGTCGGCGCTGCTCGGGCGGGAGGTGCGGCTGATCGACGTGCCGCCGGAGGGCGCCGAGTTCGAGCGCTCGGTGCCGGAACAGGTGCTGGCCGAGGGGATCGACGCGGAGGTGCCCCACACCGTCGGCCGGCTCGGCGGCGGGTCCCCCGAAGGGACGTTCTTCGACTTCGCGCCCATCCACCTGATCACCACCTCCGCCGTCGAGCGGATCGGGGCGCTCAGCCCGCGCGGGCACGTCGAAGCCCTCCGCTACCGCCCCAATCTGGTCATCGGGACGGAGGAGGAGGGCTTTCCGGAGAACGACTGGGTGGGCCGGGAGCTGTACGTGGGCGACGAGGTGGTGCTGAAGGTCATCGTGGCGAGCCCCCGCTGTGCCGTGCCGACCCTGGCGCACGGGCCGCTGGAGCGCGACACGGAGGCGCTGCGCACGGTGGCCAGGCACAACCGGGTGCCGGTGTTCGACATGGGGGCGCAGCCGTGCGCGGGGGTGTACGCGCGAGTGCTGCGGCCCGGCCGCCTCAAGAAGGGCGACCGGGTACGGCTCGCAGCCGCCCACCGCACCTGACCGGGGTCACGCCAGCGGCGTCAGGTACTTGTCCAGGTCGTCGAGGATCTTGCCGGCGGCCGTGACGCCGATGCCGGTCATCCAGATCTCGTCGTCCACGTTGTGCGCGTTACCCGACTTGACCGCCTTCAGGTTCTTCCACAGCGGCCCGCCGGTCACCGCGGCCTGCGCCTTGACGGCCGCGTCCCCGTACGCCGTGTAGAAGATCGCGTCGGCGTCCGCCTTCGCGATGTTCTCCTGGCTCAGCTTGCCGAAGCGCTTGTCCGCCTGGTCGGCCAGCTGCTGCGGCTCGGGCCGCTGGATGCCCGCGTCGCCCACCACGATGCCGCTGAACGACTCGGGCCCGTACATGCGGATCTCCGTGGGCATGAACCGCACGATGCTCACCTGCAGCTTCGAGAACTTGGCCCCCACCTCCTTGGCCCGCTTCTCGTACGCCGACAGCAGCTGCTGGGCCTGGTCCTTCTTGCCCAGCGCCTCGGCGTCGAGCAGGAAGTTCTCCTTCCAGGTGACGCCCACCTTCTCGGTGAACACGGTCGGCGCGATCTTGCTCAGCTTGTCGTAGAAGGCCGCCTGACGGAACTTGCTGCCCAGGATGAGGTCGGGCTTGAGCGCCATGATGGCCTCGATGTTGGGGGCCTGGGTGGTGCCGACCGCCTTGGTGGCCGACAGGGCAGAGCCGAGGTACGCGGGCCACTTCTGGTTCTGGGACGCCTGTGCCGCCCCGACGGGCGCCAGGCCGAGGGAGACCATCGAGTCAAGCTTGTCCGTGTCGAGCACCACGACCCGCTTGGGGGTCATCGGCACCTTCGTCTCTCCCATGGCGTGCTTGACGGTCCGGGTCGGGCCCGTCTCCTGGGAGGAGGTGGATGTCCCGCAGGCGGCGAGGGCGAGGACGGGGAGCATGGCGGCGACGGCCAGGCGGAGGCGCATGGGCATTCCTTGATCTTTTAGGTTAGGCAATCCTAAGTATCGCACGGTCGATATAGCCGAGCCGAAAACGCATCAGTGAGGACTCCGAAACCTACGCGAAACACCCGTCGGGCGAGATTCACGAATGTGAAACACGCCTGGTCGAGCCATGAAACCGCGGACGAACACGCTGTGGCCACACGTCACATGTAAGGAGGGTCGCGTCGTGAAGATCGATAGCGGCACCACAGCCTGGATGCTCGCGGCCACCGCGTTGGTGTTGCTGATGACTCCGGGCCTCGCTTTCTTCTACGGGGGCATGACCAGGGCCAAGAGTGTCCTGAACATGATGATGATGTCGTTCGGCGCCATCATCACGGTGACCATCGCCTGGGTGCTTTTCGGACACTCTCTGGCGTTCACCGACAACCCCATCGGGGCGATCAACAATGTGGTCGGCGGCTTCGACGCGCTCGGCCTGCAGAGCCTGGTGCAAACCGCCACCAAGACCGACGGCACCGGCATGCCGAGCCTGGTCTTCTCTGCCTTCCAGCTGACGTTCGCCATCATCACGGTCGCGCTGATCAGCGGCGCGATCGCGGACCGGGCGAAGTTCGGCGCGTGGATCCTCTTCAGCATCCTGTGGGCGACGATCGTCTACTTCCCGGTCGCGCACTGGGTGTGGGGCACCGGCTGGCTCAACACGATGGGCATCGAGGACTTCGCGGGCGGCACGGTCGTCCACATCAACGCCGGCGCCGCGGGCCTGGCACTGTGCTTCGTGCTCGGTAAGCGCCACGGCTGGCGCAAGGAGCCGATGCGGCCGCACAACCTCCCGTTCGTCCTGCTCGGCGCGGGCCTGCTGTGGTTCGGCTGGTTCGGCTTCAACGCGGGCTCCGAGCTGGCCGTCGACGGCACCGCCGGCCTCGCGTTCATGAACACCCAGATCGCCACCGCGGTCGCCGCGGGCGCCTGGCTCATCGTGGAGAAGATGCGTGACGGGCACGCCACCAGCCTCGGCGTCGCCTCCGGCGCGGTCGCCGGTCTGGTCGCCATCACCCCCGCCTGCGGTTTCGTGGACCCGTGGGCCGCGATCCTCATCGGCCTGCTCGCCGGCGTCATCTGCGCCTACGCCGTCGGCCTGAAGTACAAGCTCGGCTTCGACGACTCCCTCGACGTGGTCGGCGTGCACCTGGTGGGTGGCGTCATCGGCGCCGTCTCGCTCGGTTTCCTGGCCGCCTACCCCTTCCTGGACCAGCAGAGCAAGGGCCTGTTCTACGGCGGCGGCTTCGGCCAGCTGGGCCTGCAGGTCCTCGGCCCGGTCGCGATCGGCGGCTACTCCTTCATCGTCACCTGGATCCTCGGGAAGATCATCGACAAGACGATGGGCTTCCGTATCTCCACCGAGGAAGAGATGACCGGCATCGACGTCACCACGCACGCCGAAACCGGGTACGACCTCGGCACGGTCTACGCCTCCGGCGTGACCTCCCCCAACGGGCCCACCGCCCCGGCCGCTAAGAAGGTGGACGCATGAGGCTCATCACAGCGATCATCAAGCCGTTCAAGCTGGATGACGTGAAGGCCGCACTGGAGCAGTTCGGCATCAAAGGCATGACGGTCAGCGAGGCGAGCGGCTACGGCCGCCAGCGCGGCCACACCGAGGTCTACCGCGGCGCCGAGTACCAGGTCGACCTGGTGCCGAAGGTCCGCCTGGAGGTCCTCACGGAAGAGGATGACGCCGAGGACGTGATCGACGTCATCGTCAAGGCGGCGCACACCGGAAAGATCGGCGACGGCAAGGTCTGGTCCGTCCCGGTGGACACCGTCGTCCGGGTACGCACGGGAGAGCGTGGTCCGGAAGCCCTGTAGACGCCCTCCGGACGGAGGGTGAGGTCAGTGACAGCGCGAAGCCCGGACGACGGCGTCCGGGCGGAGCTCGGCAAGGGGGCACAGTAGTGAGGGGAGAGGCCCGTTCGTACGCCGCGGCCCGCAAGGAGCGGGCGGCGGACATCGACCGCTGGCTCAAGGATCTCTTCAGAACGGCGAGCGACGGCGACCACGTCTCACTGGTCGCCGTCGGGAGCCTGGGAAGGGGCGAGCTCGCCCCCGGCAGCGACCTCGACCTGGTCCTGCTGCACAACGGCCGGGCCGACGTGGCCCGGGTGGCGGACCGGATCTGGTATCCGATCTGGGACTCCGCGGTCAAGCTCGACCACTCCGTGCGGACGGTCGAGGAGGCGGTGAGCGTCGCCAGGCAGGACCTGAAGGCCGTGCTCGGCCTCATCCAGGCCCGGCACGTGGCCGGCGATCCCGAGCTGACCAGGAAGGCCAGGGAGGCGGTGCTGGCCGAGTGGCGGGCCGACTCCCGGCGCAGGCTCGGCGAGCTGCGTGACGCGGCCGACAAGCGGGCCGAGGTCAGCGGCGAGCTGGCCTTCCTGCTCGAACCCGATCTCAAGGACGGCCGCGGCGGGCTCCGCGACGTCCAGGCCATGCAGGCGGTGGCCGCCGCCTGGGTCGCCTCGGCCCCAGGCCCCAGGGCGCGCGAGGCGTACGAGTTCATCCTGGACGTGCGGCACGCGCTGCACGTCGTCACCGCCCGCGGCACCGACCGGCTGGTGCTGCAGGAGCAGGACGCCGTGGCCGGGCTGCTCGGCCTGCTCGACGCCGAGGCGCTCATGCGCAGGCTGGCCGAGGCGGGCCGGACCGTCTCCCATGCCTTCGACGGCACCTGGCGCGCCGTTGACAGGCTGCTGTCAGGGCCCGCTCCACGAGGCCGCCGCCCGCTGGCCGACGGCGTGGTCGAGCACGGTGGCGAGGTGGTGCTCGCCAGAGGGGTCGACCCGCGCAAGGACCCCGTGCTGGTGCTGCGTGCCGCCGCCGCGGCGGCCGACTCCGGGCTGCCGCTCGCCCCCGCCACGGTCTCCGTACTCGCAGCTCAGTCGCCGCCCATGCCGGTGCCGTGGCCGGAAGAGGCACGCGACTGCCTGGTGTCGATCCTCGGCGCGGGCCGCGCCGCCGTGCCCGTGTGGGAGGAGCTCGACCAGGCGGGCATTCTTGTCAAACTCCTTCCTGACTGGGAACGCGTACGCCACCGTCCCCAGCGCAATCCGATCCACCGCTTCACGGTCGACCGGCACCTGATCGAGGCCGCAGCGAACGCCGCCAGCCACACCCGCGACGTCTCGCGTCCGGACCTCCTGCTGATCGGGGCGCTCCTGCACGACGTGGGCAAGGGCTGGCCAGGGGACCACTCCGCCACGGGCGAGGTCGTGGTACGTGACATCGCCACCCGCATCGGCCTGCCCCCGCAGGACGTCGAGACCCTCGCCACCGTCGTACGCCACCATCTGCTGCTGCCCGAGACCGCCACCCGCAGGGATCTCGACGACCCGGTCACGATCGAGAAGGTGGCCGCCACCGTCGGCACCCGCGAGGTCCTCGATCTGCTGGCCGCGCTGGCGGTCGCGGACGGCCACGCGACCGGCCCCGCCGCCTGGAACGGCTGGAAGGCGGGGCTCGTCGCCGACCTCGTACGCCGCGTCAGGTCCGTGCTGGCCGGCTCGCCGCCGCCCAAGCCGCCCACCCTGTCGCCGGAGCAGGCCGGGCTCGCCAGGCACGGCGGCGGGGCCGTACGCGTCAACGGGGGAGCGGTCACGGTCGTCGCCCCCGACCGGGTGGGACTGCTGTGGAGCGCCGCCGGGGTGCTCTCGGCGCACCGGCTCATCGTGCGCTCCGCCTCGTCCGCCTCCGCGGGCTCCACGGCGGTGATCGAGTTCTCGGTCATCCCCGAGTACGGCTCCCCGCCGGACCCCGCGACACTGGAGTCCGATCTCCGTCTCGTCCTTGCTGGACGTCTTGACATCGAACAGAGATTGGCCCGCCGCGCCCGCTCCATGAGGCCGCCCCGGGTGCCTGTGGCTCCACCTCGCGTAACACTGGTTGACGACGCCTCCGCGACCGCCACTGTGGTGGAAGTCAGGGCCCATGACAGACCGGGACTTCTGTGGCGTATTGGACGGGCGTTCGGGGAGTGTGGTCTTGACGTGAGGGCCGCTCGCGTAGAGACTCTCGGCGCGGAGGCGGTGGACGTCTTCTATGTCGTGGATCGCGCCGGTCGCCCCCTCAGCGACGCCGGGCAGAGGGCACAAGTCCGCGATCAGGTCCTTGCCGCACTGCGATAACCAACAGCCCACGACTGCCGGTCACATTTCTACGACAATTTGTCCGAATTGCCGGTTAAGTCAGAAGCTGCGGATACCTTGTGTGACGGCTTTAGGGCCCGTGGTGGGCGGGACGATTGAGGGGTACGGGAAGCAGTGACGACGGGGAACTCCGACAGCGGCGTCGCCGCGAAGCGGGACCGCGGGAAGCGGTCACTGCCACGCCTCGGTCTGCGGAACTGGCGCGTGAGGTGGCGGCTCACCGCGCTCATCCTGGTGCCCACGATGGCCGGCGTCGTGCTCGGAGGAGCCCGCGTGGTCGGCTCGGTCCAGAGCATCGGCGACTACGACCGTACGGCGACCGGCGCCGAGCAGGCGGGCCACATCCGTGACCTGGTCCAGGCGCTCGGTCTGGAGCGTGACACGAGCGGCTGGCTCGGCGCGAGCCGCGCGATGCGCAAGAAGCTCGCCGAGCCGCTCGAGCAGCGCAAGGCGGCGGTGGACGCGCTGGTCAAGGTCGTGAACACCGACCTCGACGCGATGGACGACTCGTACGGCCTCCGCATCGTCAAGGCCGCCCAGCAGGCCAAGCACGACCTGAGCCGGCTGCCGCAGATCAGGACCGAGGGCCAGGCCGACACCATCCGGTACGACTTCCTCACCGACACCCTGCTCAAGCTGCACGACGAGCTGAGCCTGCTGTCCGACGACTCGCAGATCATCGGCCAGTTCCGCGCGCTGAACGCCCTCGCGGCGGCCAAGGAGGAGATCTCCAAGCAGCGCATCCAGCTGCTCCAGGCCTCCTACAACCCCGACAGCGTGGACGCCAAGGAGGTCGAGGAGTTCATCGCCTCCAACGCCCGCCAGCTGAGCGACATCTCCGACGTCGGAGCGGAGGCCGGCGCCGACGTCGGACTCAAGCTGTCCAGGGCGCTCACCTCCAACACCCAGTACGTCAACGCCCAGCTCACCAAGTCGCGCGCGGTCACGCTGGCCAGCGGCCGGGCGCTTGCCAACGGCCAGGGCCCGGGCCTGCGGATCACCGGCAACCTGATCTCCGCCAACGGCAGCCGCGACCAGTGGTTCAACGACAACACGGCCGCCGTCAAGGTGCTGAACGGGATCGAGAAGGAGCTGGCCGGCGAGGTGGGCCTGCGCAGCCAGGAGCTGCGCGAGGCCGAGATCCGCAACGCGATCATCGCGGGCGCCCTGATCCTGGCGCTGCTGCTGCTCGTCCTGCTGCTCACCGTGGCCATCGCCCGCTCCATGGTCGGCCCGCTGCGCAGGCTGCGTACGGAGGCGCTGGAGGTGGCCGGCTTCCGGCTGCCCGACGTGGTGCACCGGCTGCGGGCCAACGGCGACGCCTCCACGGCCGACGTCCGGCCGATCGAGGTCGAGGGCAACGACGAGATCGGTGAAGTGGCCAGGGCCTTCGACCAGGTGCACCGGCAGGCCGTACGCCTGGCGGGCGAGGAGGCCGAGCTGCGCAGCAACATCAGCTCGATGTTCGTCAACCTCTCGCGCCGCACCCAGACGCTGGTCGAGCGGCAGATCTCGCTCATCGACGGCCTGGAGAAGGGCGAGCAGGACGGCGGCCGGCTGGCCGACCTGTTCAAGCTCGACCACCTGGCCACCCGCATGCGCCGCAACTCCGAGAACCTCCTGGTCCTGGCCGGTCACGAGGCCACCCGCCGGCGCAGCCAGCCCGCCAAGCTGGTCGACGTCGTACGCGCCGCGCTGTCGGAGGTCGAGGGCTACGAGCGCGTGCAGGTCAAGGTGCACCGGGCCACCTCGGTGCTGGGCAGCGCCGCGAACGACCTGGTCCACCTGGTCGCCGAGCTGGTCGAGAACGCCATCCAGTTCTCCCCGAGCAACTCCCAGGTCACGGTCACCAGCAGCCTCATCGAGGGCGGCGGCGCGCTGCTGTCGGTGAGCGACGCCGGCATCAGCATGACCGAGGAGGAGCTGGCCGAGGCCAACCGCCGTCTGGCCGAGCCGCCTGTGGTGGACGTGTCGGTCTCGCGGCGCATGGGCCTGTTCGTGGTCGGCCGGCTGGCACTGCGCCACGGCATCCGGGTGCAGCTCAGGAAGGGCGAGGGCGTCGGGCTGATCGCCATGGTGCTGCTCCCGCCCGCGCTCATCAGCGACGGCACGCAGCCGCCCTTGCCGCAGCGGCCGGCCTTCGGCGGCGGCACCGTGCCGACCCCGGCCGCCCCGCCCGTGCAGAACGGGACCTTCAGGTCGTTCGGCAGCTTCGACTCCCTGGACGCCGGCCCGCGGCCCGGCGCCCCCGCGCCCCGGCACGGCTTCCGGCCCCCTCAGGGCACGCCGGAGCCGCGCTCGTTCGACAGCGCGCCGTTCCACTCCGACCCGGGCAGGTCCGGCGTGAACGGCTTCGGCGCCGACACCGACGGCGGCTCCTACCGCAGGCAGCCGGCCTCGTTCGACTCGGGCGCCTACCCGTCGTTCCCGAACCAGGCCCCGCGCCCATCTGGTAATGGCGCGTTCCAGACGCCTCCGCCGGTCCCGTCGTTCCCCACCAACGACGTGCGCAGGCCGGAGCCCACGCCCTCGGTCGACGTGTCGCCGATGGAGCCCGAGCAGGAGGAGTACCTGCCGATCTTCGCGTCGGTGGAGTCCGCCTGGTTCCGCAGGCCGCCCAACGAGCCGGTGCGCGAGGCGGCGCCGCGTCCGGCAGGCCCCGGTGAGGACAAGTCCGCGCAAGCCGTACCCTCTGGGGAGGAAGCGTGGCGAACGGCGGCCGACGCCGGTTGGCGCGCGGCGGCCGC
Source organism: Nonomuraea sp. NPDC049695 (assembly GCF_040674955.1). Classification (NCBI taxonomy): domain Bacteria; kingdom Bacillati; phylum Actinomycetota; class Actinomycetes; order Streptosporangiales; family Streptosporangiaceae; genus Nonomuraea; species Nonomuraea sp. NPDC049695. The sequence goes on from NZ_JBFANV010000005.1 coordinate 222,374, forward strand.
GGCCGTCGAGCCCAGCCTCGGCGGCATCACCGCAGCCGGGCTACCGAAGCGCACCCCCAAGGCCAACCTGGTTCCCGGTACGGCGAGCCAGCCGGCGCAGCCGCAGCAGCCGCAGCGGCCGGCTCCGACCCCGCCGGTCTCGGCGGACCGGATACGCAGCCGGATGGCCAGTTACCAGCAGGGTGTGCGACGGGGCCGCCAGGAAGTTCGTGGACAGGAGGAACAGAGTGAGTGAGCGTCCCGCCGGGGAGGATGCGTGACAACCCTTAGCCATGAGGCGAACAGGTTCGACTGGCTGATCACCGACTTCGTGCGTAACACGCCCGGAGTCGCGCACGCCGTCGTGGTCTCGGCCGACGGCCTGTGCCTGGCCGCCTCTGAAGGCTTCCCGCCGGACCGGGCCGACCAGCTCGCCGCCGTCTCCGCCGGCCTGCTGAGCCTGACCGTGGGCGCCTCCAGGGTGTTCGAGGGCGGCGCGGTGACGCAGACGGTCGTCGAGATGCAGCGTGGCCTGCTCCTGGTCATGGCGATCAGCGACGGCTCCGTGCTCACGGTGCTGGCTGGCCCCGACTGTGACATGGGGCTGGTGGCGTACCAGATGACGTTGCTGGTGGACAGAGCCGGACAGGCGCTCACACCGGCCCTGCGGGCCGAGCTCCAGGCCGCCAGGACCCGGTGATGTGATGGAACTGATGGGAGCGGGCCGTGTATGGCGTTGACGGCAACGGGGACGACGAGCCCCTGTTCCGTCCTTACGCGGTGACCGGCGGCCGATCCGAGCCGCGCTATCACCTAGCGATGGAGACGTTGATCTCGTCGATGTCGATCCCGGACGACGAGATGGCCATGCTCACCCCCGAGCAGGAGGCCATCATGCAGCTGTGCAGGTCGTTCCGGTCGGTCGCCGAGATCTCGGCCCTGCTCCGCGTCCCGCTGGGCGTGGCCAGGGTGCTCGTGGCGGACATGTCCGACGAAGGGCTTGTCCGCCTGCACCAGCCACGCCTCAGCCAGGGACAGCCAGACCTCAACATGCTCGAAAGGGTGCTCAGTGGACTACGCAGGCTCTAGCCCCGGGCTGACGTCGACGAAGATCGTCGTCGCCGGTGGGTTCGGCGTCGGCAAGACGACGTTCGTGGGGGCGGTGTCCGAGATCCTCCCGCTCACGACAGAAGCGGTGATGACCGACGCGTCCGCGGGCATCGACGACCTCGGACTCACCCCGAACAAGCAGACCACGACCGTGGCCATGGACTTCGGCCGGGTCTCCCTGGACCGTGACCTGATCCTGTACCTGTTCGGCACGCCGGGGCAGCACCGGTTCTGGTTCATGTGGGACGACCTGGTGCGCGGGGCGATCGGGGCGGTGGTGCTGCTCGACACGCGCCGGCTGGCCGACAGCTTCCCCGCGATCGACTACTTCGAAGAGGCCAAGCTGCCGTTCGTGGTCGGCATCAACGGCTGGGACGGACAGTTCCCGCACTCCGACGACGAGGTCAGGGAGGCGCTCGCGCTGTCGCCGAACGTGCCGATCGTGCGCACCGACGCCCGGCACCGCGAGTCGGTCAAGGCGACGCTGATCTCGCTGGTCGAGCACGTCGTACGGCTGCGCGCGGCGCCCGTACGTTAGGGCCCGTACGGCTGGGCCCGTCCGCCGGCCGGCTAGGCCCAGGGGACGGTCTCCAGCGAGTTGAGCACCGGGACCAGGCGCTCCTCCTCGTAGGCGAAATGGGCCTCCAGCTCGTTCGCGATGCGGTCGAGCGTCTCGGGCTCCGCGGCCTCGCGCAGCTTCCCGACGAGCTCGGCGATCACCGCGTGCTCGGCTCGCAGCCGGTCGAGGGGCTCCTTCAGCTCGGGGAAGAGCTGCTCCAGGTGGGGGAACGCCACCCGGTCCTCGCCGTTGTGGTGGAAGGCCATCGCGTCGCAGAACGCCAGGCAGTGCGCCCGCAGATCGGCTGCCGGCGCACCCTCGCGCACCTTGGCCAGCTCGCCTCTCAGGTAGTCGTGGATCCTGACCAGCTCGTCCCCGAACGCCTGCAGCCGCTCGGCCTCGGGATGGAGCGCGACGACCGGGATGACCCGGGCGGTGCCCTGCTGGTACGCGGCGAAGGCCGGGTCGATCGCACTCTGCCTGGCGTACATGCGGTCGCGCTCCTCGCCTTCGAGCGCCACAGCCCTGGCCGCGAACCGCTCCGCCCCCAGCTCGACGACGACCCTGGGATTGGCCAGCACGTTGTGGTACCAGGCCGGGTTCGCGTCGGCGCCCGCGTTGGAGGCGAACACCAGGATCCGCTCGCCGTCCCGCAGGTAGACGGCCGGATTGGTGCGGCGCCGGCCCGTTCTCGCGCCGGTGGTGGTGAGCAGGACGAGAGGCGCGCCCTCGAACATGCCGCCCACCTTGCCGCCGTTCGCCCGGAACTCCTCGATCACCTGCTGATTGAAGTCAGACACGTCATTATCCTTGGACGAGGCTTCGTATTTGCTTTGCAACCAAAGCTAATTTAGACAGCAAGGTATTGGGGATGTCAACTGACGGCTTGAGCGTGGACGACGGGATCAGGACGCTGCTGCTGCTGATGCCGCGCATGGTGGGACGGGCCAAGCGGATGGGGGTGCCCCCTGACCTGCAGTCGCTGTCGCTGGCGCCCCGGCATCTGTCGCTGCTGGCGTATCTGCTCTTCGACGGGCCGATGACGGTGAACGAGCTGGCGTCGCGGTTGGAGGTGGCGCCCGCGACGGTCAGCCTGATGGTGGGGGAGCTGAGCCGGAAGGAGGTCCTCGACCGGCGCGAGGACGACGCCGACCGGCGCCGCACGATCGTGAGCATCGCCGACCGGCACGCGGAGTCGATCAACGAGTGGCTCGGCTACGGCGCCACGGCCTGGCGCCAGGCACTGGAGCCGCTCACGCCGGAGCAGCGCCGGATGTTCGTGGACACCCTCCTGGCCTACGAGCAGGCACTGTCCGGCAACTGACCGCCGAACCCTCCAGGGGTGGCGTCAGCGGTCGAGGCGCTGGTAGCGGCGTACCGACAGGACGAAGAAGACCACGGTGATGGCCACCGGCCAGACGACCGCCATCAGGATCGCGTGCTGGGCCACCCACGAGTCCCCGCCCCACCCCGGGTTCCCGAAGAGCTCCCTGGTCGCCGCGACCGTGGACGACAGCGGGTTCCACTCCGAGATCGCCCCGAGCCAGCCCGGCATCGTGCCGGGCGAGACGAAGGCGTTCGACAGGAAGCCGACCGGGAACTCCAGCGTCTGCACCGCCACCACCGCCCCCGCGTCCTTGACGACCAGCCCCAGGTACATGCCGGCCCAGAGCAGCGCGAAGCGCAGGAGCAGCAGCAGGCCCACCGCGCCCAGCGCGCCGGGGAGCGAGGACGGGCGCCAGCCCACCGCCAGGCCGCAAGCCAGGAGCCCGGCCAGGATCAGGACCGAGTTGAGCAGGTCCGCGACAGCCCGGCCGATCAGGACCGCCGAGGGCGCCATGGGCATCGAGCGGAAGCGGTCGGTGACGCCCTTGGACGCGTCGGTGGTGACGGCGATCATGGTGGCGCTCAGTCCGAAGAGCATCGTCATGCCGTACATGCCGGGCATGAGGAAGGCGAAGTAGTCGGCCCCTGAGGGCACCTCCACCGCGCCGCCGAACAGGTAGCCGAAGGCCAGCGTGATCATGATGGGGAAGAGGACCCCGAAGACCACCGTCATCGGCTGGTTGGCCCAGTGGATCAGGTCACGACGGGTGACCGTCCAGCCGTCTACCAGAGCCCATCTCATTTCGCGCCCCCTCCGGCGTTGGTGAGGTTCAGGAAGACTTCGTCCAGCGTGGGGCGGCGCAGCGCGACGTCCTCGACCTCGATCCCGGCCGCCGCCAGGGCCGCCAGCACCTCCGTGAGGGCCTGCACCCGCTCGCTCACCGGCGCGCTCACGTGCCGGGTGTCCCGGTCGGCCTCGACCGGCCCGGACGTCACCCTCCCGACGACCCCGGCGGCCTCCTCCAGTCGCGCCGGGTCGTGGATGACCACGTCGAGCCGGTCGCCGCCGAGCTTGGACTTGAGCTCGTCCGGCGTGCCCTCGGCCACCACCCGCCCGGTGTCGATCACCGAGATCCGGTCCGCGAGCTGGTCGGCCTCCTCCAGGTACTGGGTGGTCAGCAGCACGGTCGTGCCGCCCGCCACGAGGTCGCGCACCGCGCGCCAGATCTCCGTGCGGCTCCGGGGGTCCAGCCCCGTCGTCGGCTCGTCGAGGAAGAGCACGGGTGGCGCGAGGATCATGCCGGCCGCGAGGTCGAGCCTGCGCCGCATGCCGCCCGAGTACTCCTTGGCCGGCCCCTTGTGGTCCAGCCCGAACCGGTCGAGCAGCTCGTCCGCCCTGGCCCGGGCCTCCTTCGCGCCGAGGTGGTAGAGGCGGCCGAACAGCTCGAGGTTCTGCCGGCCGGTCAGGATCTCGTCCACCGCCGCGTGCTGGCCGACCAGGCCGATGCTGCGGCGTACCTGGCGGGGCTGGGCCGCCACGTCGAACCCCGCCACCTCCGCGCGGCCGCCCGAGGCCCGCAGGAGCGTGGTGAGGATGCGGACGGCCGTGGTCTTGCCCGCGCCGTTGGGGCCGAGCAGGCCACACACCGTGCCCCGGCCCACGTCGAGATCGATGCCGTCCAGCGCCGCCTTCTCGCCGTACGTCTTGCGCAGGTCCTGCGCGAGCACCGCTGACATACGTGTCCCTTTCCCCTGGATCGTACGGCGTACCGTACATGATACGGGTTCACACACGCAACCGTACGGTGTACCGTACGCATGTGACCGTTGAGTACTCGGGAAAGGGCGACCCCGCGCGCAGCCTGGCGCTGCTCTGGCGGACCAGCGAGCGCGTCAGCCGCAAGGGCAAGCCGGAGCTGAACGTCGACCGCATCGTGCGCGCCGCCATCGACGTGGCCGACACCGAAGGGCTGCAGGCGCTGTCCATGCGCCGCGTGGCCGAGCGGCTGGGCGTCGGGACGATGTCGCTCTACACGTACGTGCCGGGCAAGCCCGAGCTGTTCGACGTCATGCTCGACACCGTCTACGGAGAGACGGCCAAGCCGGAGGACGTGCCCGGCGGCTGGCGGGGCAGGCTGGAGCAGATCGCCAGGGAGAACTGGGCGCTCTACCTGCGCCATCCGTGGCTGCTGCAGGTGGCGGCGAACCGCCCGGTGCTCGGGCCCAACGTCACCGCCAAGTACGACTACGAGCTGCGGGCCGTGGACGGCATCGGGCTGTCGGACGTCGAGATGGACTCGGTGATCACCCTGATCACCGGCTTCGTGCACGGGACGGCGCGGGGCGCCGTGGAGGCGGCGCAGGCCGAGAGCGAGACGGGCATGACCGACGAGCAGTGGTGGGCCGCGCACGCGCCCTTCCTGAGCCGGATCGCCGACGCCGACCGCTACCCCGTCGCCGCGCGCGTCGGCCAGTCGGCAGGGGAGGCGCTCAACGCGGCCTACAGCCCGGAGCACGCCTTCGAGTTCGGCCTCCAGCGCGTTCTCGACGGCATCGAGACCCTGGTGAACAGCCGCGCCGCGTGAGCGCTACGTCGCGGGGCCGGTGAGGAGGGCGATGGACTGCTGGGCCGAGCGGATGCGGCGCGTGCGCTCCCCGTCCTCCCCGCCGAACTGCAGCGCCTCCTCGGCGATCTCCCCGAACGCGGCGAACGCGGCCAGCCTCTGGCGCACGACCTTCTCGAACGCGTCGTCCTCGATCCGGTAGTACGTGGTGCGCTCGCCCTGCCGGGTGCGGCGGCGCACGAGGCCGACGGAGGTCAGCAGGCGCATGTTGGACGTCATGGACGCCCGGCTGGCCCCGATCGCGTCGGCGATCTCGCCGGCTGACTGCTCGGCGGGCGTGCAGATCAGCAGCCAGCCCAGAATGCGGCCGGTGATGGGCGCCAGGCCCCAGGCGTCGCCGCAGAACATCGCCACGCGCTCGACCCAGTCGAGCATGCGCTCGCGGTCGTCGTCAGGAGCCATGGCGTTCAGTTTAGGCTGAACCTATTGTCACCGGTGCCGGTGGAACTCCAGCGGTTCCGGGGGCAGGGGCGTGTTGCCGAGGATGAGGTCGGCGGACTTCTCGGCGAGCATCATGACCGGGGCGTAGATGTTGCCGTTCGTGACGTACGGCATGGCCGAGGCGTCCACGACGCGCAGGCCGTCGAGGCCGTGGACCCGCATGGTGCCGGGGTCCACGACGGACCTGTCGTCCGTGCCCATCCTGCAGGTGCAGGAGGGGTGGAGGGCGGTTTCGCCGTCCCTGGCCACCCACGCGAGGATCTCCTCGTCCGTCCGCACGCCTGGCCCAGGGGAGATCTCGCCGCCGTCCAGGTCCGACCAGGCGGGCTGGGACAGGATGGTCCTGGCGTGCCTGACGGCCTCCACCCACTCCCGCCGGTCCTGGTCGGTGGAGAGGTAGTTGAAGCGCAGGGCCGGCTTCTCGCGGGGGTCGGCCGACCTGATGCGGACCGAGCCCCGGGCGTCGGAGTACATGGGGCCGATGTGCACCTGGTAGCCGTGGCCGCCGGCCGGGGCCGAGCCGTCGTAGCGGACCGCGATCGGCAGGAAGTGGAACATCAGGTTCGGGTACGCCACGTCGTCGTTCGACCGGATGAAGCCGCCCGCCTCGAAGTGGTTGGTGGCCCCGGGGCCGCCTCTGAGGAAGAGCCAGCGGGCGCCGATGAAGGGCCGGCGCCACAGGGCAAGGGACGGCTGCTGGGACACCGGCCGCCTGCAGGCGTGCTGGACGTACACCTCGAGGTGGTCCTGAAGGTTCTCCCCGACGCCCGCGAGGTCGTGGACCACCCGCACGCCCACCCTCTCCAGGAGCGCCCTGGGGCCGACACCCGACAACTGCAGGAGCTGGGGGGTGTTGATCGCGCCGCCGCACAGGATGACCTCGCCGGCCTCCACGCGCTTTCCGCCGCAGACCACGCCGACGGCTCGCGTGCCCTCGAAGAGGACCTTCTCGACGAAGGCGCGGGTCCTGACCGTGAGGTTGCGCCGGCCGCGTACCGGATGCAGGTACGCGCGGGCGGCGCTGAGGCGGCGGCCGCGGTGGATGTTGCGGTCGAAGGCCGCGAAGCCCTCCTGGCGGTGGCCGTTCACGTCGTCGGTGAGCCGGTGGCCGGCCTGCTGGACCGCCTCGAAGAAGGCCTCGAACAGCGGCCCCTGTGCCGGGCCGCGTTCGAGCTTCAGCGGGCCGTCGCCGCCGCGGAAGGGCGTGCCCGGGTCGGCCAGGCAGTTCTCCATCTTCTTGAAGTACGGCAGGCAGTGCGCGTAGTCCCAGTGCTTCATGCCGGGATCGGCCGCCCAGCGCTCGTAGTCGAGCGGGTTGCCGCGCTGGAAGATCATGCCGTTGATGCTGCTGGAGCCGCCCAGGACCTTGCCCCGGGCGTGGTAGATCCGCCGCCCGTCCATGTACGGCTCCGGCTCCGACTCGTACCGCCAGTCGTAGAAGCGGCTGCCGATGGGGAACATCAGCGCGGCGGGCATGTGGATGAACACGTCCCACAGGTGGTCGGGCCGGCCGGCCTCCAGCACCAGGACCGACGCCGAGGGGTCGGCGCTCAGCCGGTTGGCCAGCGCGCAGCCCGCGCTGCCGCCGCCGACGATGACGTAGTCGAACCTCAACGGGGGATCCAGTCCTTCCAGACGATCTTGTTCTCCCGCACCCACCGCTCCGCCGCCTGCTCGGCGGTCATCTTCTCGTTGATCATGTCGCTGGCCACCGCGTTCTGGTCGTCGTTGGTCCAGTTGAAGTTGCGGACCAGGTCGTACGCCTTGCCGCCGGTCTGCGCGAACCGCCGGCTGACGATCTTGTCGAGCAGGTACGGCGGGTAGTCGCAGGCGACCTTCTTCGCGTCGTCGTCGCAGCCCACGGCATAGGGCGGCAGCGCGACCTTGGCCAGTTTGACCTTGGTGAAGAGCCATTGCGGCTCGTAGAAATACATCAGCAGCGGTGTCCGGTTCTTGGTCGCGAACTCGGCCGCTTTGATCAACGCGGCCTCGCTGCCCGAGTAGACGACCTTGTATGTGAGGCCGAGGTTCTTGACGAGAGCCTCGTCGTTCGTCACGAAGGTCGGATCTCCATCAAGGACTTGTCCGAGATTTCCGGTTTTTTCGGTCCGGAAGAGGTCGGCGTACTTATTGAGGTTTCGGTAGTCCGTAATGTCGGGATATTTCTTGACCATCCACTCAGGGACATACCACCCGATCACGCCTTTGTTCCCGGTGAGCCCGGCGGACAGTGCCACCTTCTTCTGCTCGATGTACGTCTTTTTCAGGTCGTTGTGACCCCAGCTCTCGACGATCACATCCACCTTGCCGGTCTCGAAATCCTTCCAGGAATCGCCCTCCTTCATGGTGCGCTTGTGCACCTTGTAGCCCAGCTCGTGCTCCAGCAGGTACGCCAGCACGGCGGCCTGGGCCTCGTACCCGACCCAGCCGTGGATGTCGATGTTGACCGTGCCCTTGGCCCCGGCGGTGGCGGCGGGCTCCTCGCCGGAACAGGCGGTCGCCAGGAGCAGGGCCGCGACCAGCGGCCCTGCGAGCTTCTTCGCCGGCGTCACTTGGGGATCCAGGCCTGCCATTTGGCGGTGTTGGCCTCGACCCACTTCTTCGCGGCCTGCTCGCCGGTCATGCCGTTGTTGGTCATGTCGTCGGCGACGGAGTTCTGGTCCTCGTTGGTCCAGGAGAAGTTCTTGACCAGCTCGTACGCCTTGCCGCCGGTGTCGGCGAACTTCTTGCTGACGATCTTGTCGAGGTCCATCTCCGGGTAGTCGCAGGCGACCTTCTTCGGGTCGGCGTCGCAGCCCTCGGTGTAGGCGGGCAACTTCACCCGGACCAGCTGGGTCTTGCTGAACAGCCAGTGCGGGTCCCAGAAGTAGAACAGCAGCGGCTTCTTCTGCTCCTGCGCCTGCTGGGCGCCCTTGATCAGGGCCGCCTCGCTGCCGCCCACGACGACCTTGAAGTTCAGCTTGAGGTTCTTGATCAGGGCTTCCTCGTTGCTGACGTACGACGGGTCGCCGAAGAGCAGCTGGCCCTTGTCGCCCGACTCGGAGGTCTTGAACAGTCCGGCGTACTTGTTCAGGTTCTTGTAGTCGGTGATGTCGGGGTGCTCGTCGGCCATCCACTTGGGGATGTACCAGCCGATGACGCCCTTGTTGCCGGTGGAGCCCGCCTCGGCGGCGACCTTCTTCTCCTCGATGAACTTCTTCTTCAGGTCCGGGTGACCCCAGTTCTCGATGATGACGTCGACGTCGCCGGTCTCGAAGCCCTCCCAGGCGAGCTGCTCCTTGATCTCGGGCAGCTCCACGTTGTAGTGCAGCTCGTTCTTCAGCAGGTACGCCACGACGTTCGCGCTGGCCTCGTACCCGACCCAGGGGTTGATGGCGATCTTCACGGTCCCCGTGGGGGCGCTGGAGCCGCCCTGCGTGGGAGCGGAGGAACTGGGGGAGGTTTCGACCTTGGCCCCGCCGCAGGCCGCGGCGCCGAGCCCAACTGCGAGGAGGCCTGCGAGCAGGCGAATCTTCATGATGTGAACTTCCTCTTTCGGGGGGAAGGACGCCTGTCGGCGCCCTGCGTGATGCGGTCGAGCATGACTCCGAGCAGCACGGTCGCGATGCCCGCCACGAAGCCCATGCCGAAGTCGGTCCGCTGGGAGAACCCGGTGACCACGTCGTAGCCGAGTGCCCCCGCCCCGACCAGACCGCCGACGACGACCATGGCCAGCGTCATGACGATGCCCTGGTTGGCGGCGAGCAGGATGGCCCGTCTGGCCATGGGCAGCTGCACCTTCCACAGGAGCTGGCCCGACGTCGAGCCCGCCGAGACGGCCGCCTCGACGACCGTGGCGGGCACGCCCTTGATGCCGTCCTCCACCAGGCGCACCACCGGCGGCACCGCGTAGATGACGGAGGCGAAGATCGCGGTGAACCTCGTGGTCTCGAACAGCGCCAGCGCCGGCAGCAGGTAGACGAACGCCGGCATGGTCTGGGCGGCGTCGAGCACGGGCCGCTGCACGGCCGAGTAGCGCGGCGAGCGGGCCGCGGCCACCCCGAGCAGCAGGCCGACCGCCAGCGTGACGAGCACCGCCACGACCACCGTGGTCAGCGTCTGCATGGTGTGCTCCCAGACGCCGAGCAGCGCGATGGCCAGCAGGCAGCCCAGCGCCGTCAGCGCCGGGCGCACGCCGCTCACCCACCAGGCGACGGCCAGCACCGCGAGGGCGACCAGCCACCACGGGGCCGAGGTGAGCAGCGCCTCCAGGGGGTTGAGCAGGACACCGGTGGTGAGGTCCTTGATGAACGTGGTCACCGCGAACCAGCTGTCCTCGGCCCAGAGGACGGCGGCGTTCACCTCGGCCACGAAGTTGACCGTGAGGCCGTCCGGCCACGTCCGGGGCAGGACGGGGATGAGCGCGAGCCCGGCCGCCGCGAGCACGCCGGCGGCGGCGAGGTCGACCCGGCTCAGCCGGGAGTGCGGGCCGCGCGTGTTCATGGCCTCACTTCGTGAGGCGGCTCGGTCGCCCTTGATGCCGCCGCCTTCCCCCGCTCTGGTCGCTTCGCTCCCGCCGCTCCTCCAGGCGGCGGCGCTCCCTCGCTGGGAAAGCGCCATGGTCATCCTGTCCAGCAGCACCGCCATGATCACGACGGCCACGCCGGCCGGGAGCATGATGCCGACCTGCGCCCGTGACAGGCCGCGGATGATGTCGCCGCCGAGGCCGGGGGCCGAGATGAGGTTCGCGATGACGACCATGGACAGGGCCATCATGATCGTCTGGTTGACGGCGAGCGCGATCGTGGACCTGGCCAGCGGCAGGTAGACCTTGAACAGCGTCTGCGTACGCGTGGCGCCCAGCGAGGTGGACGCCTCCACAGCCGTGGGGGAGACCTCCGAGACGGCCAGCGCGGTGATGCGGATGGCGGGCGGGATCGAGTAGATCATCGTCGCGATGGCCCCGGCAGGCGCGCCGATGTGGAAGAAGAGCGCGAGCGGCGCCAGGTACGCGAACGTCGGCATGATCTGCATGACGTCCAGCGCCGGTGTGATCAACCGCCGCACGCGGCCGGAGAGCCCGGCCCAGACGCCCAGCGGGATCCCGATCGCCAGCGACAGCAGCACGGAGACCGCGACCAGGGCCAGCGTGTCGACGCTCGACTGCCAGAGGCCGAGGACGCCGAACGCGCTCACGCCCGCGACCGCGAGCAGCGCGATCCGCCGGCCGCCCGCCAGCCAGGCCAGCGCGCCGAGCATGCCGGTGATGCCGGGCCAGCCGAGCGCGTTCAGGACGACCTCGAACAGGTCGTAGAGCCGGCCCACGAAGAGCCGGATGTAGTTGAGGAAGTACAGGAAGAGCGGGTTGTCGTTGCGGTGGTCGTCGATCCACTCGCGCAGGTCGGTGACGGCCAGGAACTGCGGCGCCTCCTTGTCGTGCGGCAGCGTGGCCGTGCCGCGGAAGACGAGGTACGCGACCACGAACAGGACCGACACGCCGACAGGGGCCGCCCACCTGGGCAACCGGAGCCGGGCCGGCGTGCTGACCGCCGTCGAGCTCATGTCCCCGCCTTCACCGCGAGGTCCTGGCCCGACAGGAAGGACAGCAGGTCCACGCGGTCCACGACGCCCACCAGGTCGTCGCCGTCCACGACCCTGATCGGGCGGGAGGAGGCCGAGCAGGCGCCGATGGCGTTCTTGACGAGCGTGGTGACCGGCAACGCCGGCCCGTCCAGCGGCTCGCCGGGCTCCGGGTCGCGGCAGATCCAGCGCAGCGACAGCACGTGGCTCCTCGGCACGTCGCGGACGAAGTCGGCCACGTAGTCGTCGGCGGGCGCGCCCACCAGCTCCTCCGCGGTGCCGAGCTGCACGATCGAGCCCGCCCGCATGATCGCGATCCGCTCGCCCAGCTTGAGCGCCTCCGACAGGTCGTGGGTGATGAACACCATCGTCTTGCCGACCTCCCGGTGCAGGCGGATCACCTCCGCCTGCATGTCGCGCCTGATCAGCGGGTCGAGCGCGCTGAACGGCTCGTCGAACAGCATCACCTGCGGGTCCACGGCCAGCGCGCGGGCCAGCCCGACCCGCTGCTGCATGCCGCCGGAGAGCTGGTCGGGGTAGGCGTCGGCGTAGCCGTCGAGGCCGACGAGGGAGAGGATCTCCGCGGCCCGCGCGTGCCTGGCCGCCTTGGCGGCGCCCTGGATCTCCAGCCCGTACGCGACGTTGTCGATCACCTTGCGGTGCGGCAGCAGGCCGAAGTGCTGGAAGACCATGCTGACCTGGTGGCGGCGGATCTCGCGGAGCCGGGCGGGGGAGGCGCCGCCGATGTTCTCGCCGCCGATCCTGATCTCGCCCGCGCTGGGCTCGATCAGCCGGGTGAGGCAGCGTACGAGGGTGGACTTGCCGCTGCCCGACAGGCCCATGACCACGAAGACCTCGCCCGGGCGCACCTGGAAACTCACGTCTCTCACGGCGGCGGTGCAGCCGGTCTTCTCTCTCAGAGTCGCCTGGTCGAGATGCCGGTCCTCGCTGTCCAGCACTTTCTGTGCCCTGGAACCGAAGATCTTCCAAAGACCTTCAACGGTGATGGCCGCGCTGTCGGGAGAATCTCCCACCCTGCCTCCTTCATGACTGGCACAACATATGTCGCGAATAACGGGTATCTCAACGCCGTGACCGTCCAGAGATCGGGGCGCTCCTCGCACGTTATGGAGTTGGAACGTGTGAAACTCCCACTATCGGACATGTAGGGCCTTAGGGGTTTATTTCCTCCTCTCTGATCATTTATGGTGGGACCCCAGCTTTTGTCTCAAGAGTCACGGGACTTGTTTTTTGTAGCGTTATCTTCGTGTGGGCTACCCTGCGTTGGGATGTGTTCTAATTACCGGCACTTGCTGCTTTCCCATGGGGCACATCCCCCTCAAATACGCCGATTTCGGGCGAGGTGCGTTCTGTGAGTACAGAGCTGGGCGAGAGGCAGGCCAGTAGGGGCAGCTGGCGGCTGAGCAATTGGCGCGTACGCGCACGTCTCGTCGCTCTCATCCTGATCCCGACGGCCGCCGCCGTGCTGCTCGGCGGCATCCAGGTACTCGCGAGCACGGCCGCCGCCGGCGACTACGCCCGTACCAACCAGTTCGCCCAGCTCTCCGTCCAGCTGGGCAGCCTCACCCACGAGGTGGCCGCCGAGCGGGCCAGGACCGCCTGGTACATCGCCCGCAACCGCCCGGCGGACGGCCTGTCCGCGGTGCGCGCCCAGATGGACGAGGTGGACAGGACCGCCGCTCAGGTACGCGGCACCGTCCGGCAGTTGCTGAACGACGCGACCGGCCGCTCCGCCGACCAGCTCGAGAACCTGCTCAGCCGGCTGGACGACCTGACCACCCTGCGCAAGCAGGCACTCGACGCCACCCTGCTGCCGGGCCCGGCCGTGGAGCTCTACACGACCGTGATCGGCGACCTGCTCTCGGTCCACAACGAGCTGGTCAAGGAGAGCGTGGACGACGAGCTGTTCCGCCGGACCCGCATGCTCGACGCCCTGGCCAGGGCGAAGGAGAGCGTCTCGTACCAGCAGGCGCTCGTCACCGTCGCGCTGGTCGAGGGGGCGTTCGACGAGGACCCGCTCGAGCGCTTCCTCGGCGAGCAGTCCAAGGAGCTCAACGAGCGCAAGGCCTACGCCGTCGAGGCCACCGCGGACGAGCGGCGCTTCTTCGACGAGACCGTCAACGGCAGGTCCGCCGACCGCATGCTGTTCCTGCGCGAGCTCGTGCTGATCAGGGGCACGAAGGGGCTGCCCCTGCGCGGCCTCGACCTGAGCAGGCGTGACGACGCCAAGGAGTGGTTCGACGCGACAGGCGTGGTCGTCGACTCCATGCGCAAGGTCGAGGAGCGCCAGGCCCAGGGCATCGTGGCCCGCAGCGAGGGGCTCAGCGCCGACGAGCGGCGGCAGGCGTTCGTCGTCGCCGGCGCCGTGCTGGCGCTGCTCGTGGCCGTTCTGCTGGTCACCACCGGGGTCGCCAGGTCGCTCGTACGCCCCCTGCGCCGCCTGCGGAGAGAGGCGCTGCAGATCGCCGGCAAGCGGCTGCCCGACTTCGTCCAGCACCTGCGCGAGTCGCGCGAGGGCGCGGTCCAGGCCGAGGTGCCGCCCATCGGGATCTTCTCCAGGGACGAGGTGGGCGAGGTCGCCCGCGCGTTCGACGAGGTGCACCGCGAGGCGGTACGCCTGGCCGGCGACGAGGCCACGTTGCGCGCCAACGTCAACGCCATGTTCGTCAACCTGTCGCGGCGCAGCCAGACGCTGGTCGAGCGGCAGCTGACGCTGATCGAGCGGCTGGAGCGCGGCGAGCGCGACGACGCCAGGCTCGGCGACCTGTTCAAGCTCGACCACCTGGCCACCCGCATGCGCCGCAACAGCGAGAACCTCCTCGTCCTCGCCGGCCAGGAGGCGGCACGCAAGTGGAGCGAGCCGGTCGAGCTGATGGACATCGTGCGTGCCGCGCTCGGCGAGGTCGAGAGCTACGACCGGGTCAGCATCCAGGTCCAGTCGGACGTCGCCATCGCCGGTCAGGCTGTCACCGACGCGGTGCACCTGCTCGCGGAGCTGATCGAGAACGCCGTCTCGTTCTCCCCGCAGGAAACCAAGGTCATCATCTCCAGCAGCCGCATCGACGGCGGCTCGCTGATGCTGTCGGTCACCGACCACGGGATCGGGATGACTGCCGAGGAGCTGTCTGAGGCCAACTGGCGGCTGGCGAACCCGCCCGTCGTGGACGTGTCGGTGTCGCGGCGCATGGGCCTGTTCGTGGTCGGCCGGCTGGCCCTGCGGCACAGCATCAGGGTCCAGCTGCGCAGGCAGGACATCGGCGGGCTGACCGCCATGGTGCTCGTCCCGCCGGCGCTGCTCACGGCGCTGCCGGGTCCGGCGCCCGCCCCGCAGCGCGTCCAGGTGCCCGCCCAGGCGACGCGGGCGCCCTCCCCGCCGGCCCCCGGGCCGTTCACTGGGCCGTTCACCGGGCCGGTGAACGGGTCGCCGCCCTCTGGGCACCCGTCCTTCTCCACCCTGCCGCCCGCCGGGCTCCTCCCCGGGCATCCGTCGCTGGACAGCATGCCTCCGGCGCCCGAGCCCTCGTCCTGGTTCAGCTCGGCCCCGGCCCACTCGGTCGAGTCGCAGCCGCCGGACGTGCCGGGTCGGCTCGCCACGCCCAACGACGCGTACCCCTCGTTCGCCACTCCCAGCCCGGCCAAGGACGACTTCCTGCCGATCTACGCCGCCATCGAGGAGACCGGCTGGTTCACCAAGTCGGCGCCGACCGCGGACCACCGCGACCCGGCCTGGGACTCGCCCGCCGACCAGGGCTGGCAGGCCGCCGGCGCGGCCGCCGAGCCCGAGCAGGGCGGCACCACCAGCTCCGGCCTGCCGAAGCGGACCCCGAGAGCGAACCTGGTGCCGGGTACGGCGAATCTGAAACCCCCGCCCGCTCCCGCTCCTCCGGTGTCGCCTGATCGGCTGCGTAACAGGTTGGCCAGTTACCAGCAGGGCGTGCGCAAGGGCCGCGCCGAGCTCGAGGAGGATTGATGAAGGAGCTGAGCCAGGGGGCCAGGGACATCAACTGGCTGGTCAGCCGCTTCGTCGACGAGGTCCCCGGCGTGGCGCACGCCGTGGTCGTGTCGGCCGACGGGCTGCCCATGGCCTACTCCAGGGGCTTCCCCAAAGACCGCGCCGACCAGCTCGCCGCCATCGCGGCCGGGCTCGTCAGCCTCACGCAGGGGTCGGCGCGCGTGTTCGAGGGCGGAGGCGTCACCCAGACCCTCGTCGAGATGGAACGCGGCCTGCTGCTGGTGATGTCGATCAGTGACGGATCCTGTCTGGCGGTGCTGGCCGCGCCCGACTGCGACATGGGGCTGGTGGCGTACCAGATGACGATCCTGGTCGAGCGCGCTGGGCAGGTGCTCACCCCTGCGGTACGGGCTGAACTGTCGGCGGCGCGTCCCTGATCCGGAGCGAGGACATCCATGTGGCAGAACGATGAGCCGGAGCAGGAGCGCAGCTCGCTCGTCCGGATGTACGCCGTCACCGGCGGCAGGACCGCTCCTCGCACGGAGCTCGCCATGGAGGCCCTGGTATCGTCGGCCACCTCCGCGCAACTGGGTCCGACGTACACCCGTGAATACCGCGCGATCAGCGAGCTGTGCCGGCAGGTGCGGTCCGTTGCGGAGATCTCGGCAATGCTGAGCGTGCCGCTCGGGGTGGCGCGGGTGCTCGTGGCCGACATGGAGGCGGACGGACTGGTCAGGGTGTATCAGCCGCAGCTGGATGCGGGCCTCCCCGACAGGGGCCTGCTCGAAAGGGTATTGAGTGGACTTCGCAGGCTCTAGCGGGCTCACCTCTACGAAAATCGTCGTGGCTGGCGGCTTCGGCGTCGGGAAGACCACGTTCGTGGGCTCCGTGTCCGAGATCATGCCGCTGACCACGGAGGCGGTGATGACGGACGCGTCCGCGGAGATCGACGATCTCGCGCACACGCCGGGCAAGACCACCACCACCGTGGCCATGGACTTCGGGCGGCTCTCTCTGGAGCGCGACCTGATCCTCTACCTGTTCGGCACGCCGGGGCAGCACCGGTTCTGGTTCATGTGGGACGACATCGTGCGGGGCGCCATCGGGGCCGTCGTGCTGGTCGACTCGCGGCGGCTGGCCGACAGCTTCCCCGCCGTGGACTACTTCGAGGAGTCCGGCATCCCGTTCGTCGTCGGGCTGAACGGGTGGGACGGGGCGTTCCCGCACGTCGAGAGCGAGGTGCGGGAGGCGCTCACGCTGTCGCCGCACGTGCCGATCGCGCGCACGGACGCCCGGGAGCGGCAGGCGGTCAAGAGCACCCTCATCACGCTCGTCGAGCACGCCCTGAGCGTCCGGTCCTAGCTAGCTCGCCGACCACCAGGAGGCGGCCACCAGCTCGGCCACCAGCGTCTCGGTGAGCAGGGCGACGTCCGGTTCGGAGTCGTGGACGTACCTGACGGCGGCCGTGGCGCCCTTCACCTCCGCCCCGACGGCGACCACCGTGGAGCCGCGCTCGCGCACCCACTCCATGGCCTGCCCGTCGTAGCGGGAGCCGGGGAAGAGGACGGCGCGGTAGTCGAGGGTCTTGGTGAGGTAGACGTCCACGTGGGACCAGTCGCCGCTCTCGCAGGCGTCGGCGGGGCGGCGCGGACCCTCGCGGAACATCAGCGCCGACTGCTCGGCCGACGACAGGCGCTCGGCGGGGGCGATGGTGTAGACGCCGTGCTCGCCGTCCAGCAGCTCCATCGTCGGGGGGAGCCACTCGTCCCTGCGGTCCAGGAGGTCCTCGGTGGCCTCGGCGGCCCGCTCCAGCAGTCCCGCCACGTCGCGGCCGGTCCCGGTGAGGTGCGCCTCCAGGGCCAGGAGGAGGGCCAGGGTGTGCTGGAACGTACGGCAGGCCACGCCGCCGCGCTCCTCGCCCGCCCGCATGCCGACCACCAGGTCGGCAGCCTGGGCGAGAGGCGAATCGGGGGAGTTGGTGAGCGCGGCGAGGAAGGACGGGCCGGCCGCGTACCGTTCCGTGGCGTCCAGGGTCTCCCTGCTGGTGCCGGTGGCCGAGATCGGGACGACCAGGGTGCCCTCGGTGGCCGGGTAGGTGGCGGCGGCCGAGGCATAGTCGGCGTACGCGTCGATGCCCGCGGCGCGCAGGCGCAGGGCGGCCACTCCGGCGGCGTACCTGGAGCTGCCCATGCCCAGGAAGAGCACCCGGGTGAGGCCCTGGGGGAGCGCGGCGAAGGGGTTCTCCTCCCTCAGGACAGCGGCCAGGCTCCTGAGGGCTCCCGGCTTGGCCTCCAGATCGGACAGGTAGAGCTCAGAATTCACGTGATGTTCTCCTCTTGGTACCAGGTGCGCAGAACGCCCATGGGGGCGTAACTCCAGCGGGGCAGGTGGCGGGCGGCGTAGATCAGCTCGCGGCACTCCTGCTCCACCTCGAACGGGCGGATCAGCCTTTCGTCCAGGAGGTCCGGCCTGTTCCGCTCGGCCAGGCGCCGGCCGTAGGCGGTGAGCAGCCCGGCACGGGCCTTCGCCGCCCACGCCGCCGCCTGGGCGGGCTCGGTGCCCCGTCGCTTGATCGCCACCTGGGCCACGTGCTCGAGGCTCGTGGTGAGCTGGGCCACGTCCCGGGCGGCGGGCTGGCACGGCGCCGCGTCGGTGACGGTGGGGTTGCCGTCGAAGTCGATCACCGCGTAGCCGTCCCGCCACCGCAGGATCTGGCCCACGTGGAGGTCGCCGTGGATCCGGATGCGGGGGCTCGTGATGTCGTCCTTGAGTGGCGCCAGCTCCTGCCTCATGCGTCCCGCCCTGGTGGCCAGCCACGCGCCGTCCTTGCCGCCGGTGAGCTCCAGCGCCTCCGCGAGCGCCGCCTCCGCCCTGGCCGCCGCGGAGGTGTGCGCCGCACCGGTGGAAGGGAGTGTGGCGAGGGCGAGGTGGAGGTCGGCGGCCAGGCGGCCGATCTCGGCGGCGAAGTCGGCGCTGCCCGCGGCGGCCTCGTCCACGCACCACTCCCAGCCGTCGCGGGCCTCCGGCAGATAGCCGGTGACCAGGGCGAGGAGCTCCTCGTGAGTGCCCGTCGCACGGGTGAGCGCGGCGTAGGGCGGGGCCGTGTCCTTGAAGCCCGCCGCAACGAGATGGGCGAAGATCTCCGGAGTGGGATGCGGGAGCGGGACCGGCGGGGTGAGCCACTTGACGACGACCTGCTCGTCCACCACCACGGAGTAGTTCGTCTGGTCCACGTGGGGGCCGAAGTCGCGCTCAGCTGGAGCCCCAGTGTGGAGATCTCCAACCCCGTACGAGAGGGTTGGCAGCGGCAGGAACCGGCGGACCGCGAACGGCGCCGGCACCTCACCCCCCACCAGCAGGAGGAGGGCCGCCGTGAGGCCGCGGTCTCGGGCGGTGAGTGGAGACTCACCGAGAGAGATCAGCCGGGCGGCTATTGAAGCCCAATTCAACTCATTTACCAAACTTCCAGGTAGCAATGTGGGCAAAAGTCTTGCTCATGTTGATTTCCCCTGCAACACTCCTGCTTTGGTCTGCTGTGTCCGGTAAGGTCGCGCGACCCCTCGTACAGCACAAATTCAGAAGGAGTAGCGGCCGTGTCCCGTACCCGGTTCACCCGTCGTCTCCCGGCCGCCGTGGCGGTGGCCGGCCTCACGCTTGCCGTCGCGGCGTGCGGCGGTGAGTCGTCGAACAGCTCAGAAGGCACGACCGCGGCGGCGGCCGACCAGCTCAAGCCGAACGCGGACCTGTCGCAGCAGACCCTCCAGATCACGGTATGGGACGGCTACACGCCCACGGAGCTGCCCCAGAAGGTCAAGGAGAAGCTCAAGGTCAAGGACATGAAGGTCACCCTGCACGACACCAACGAGATCGCGATGACCAAGCTCACCGCCCCCGGTGACAGCGGCATCGACGTGGCGTTCGTGTCGGGCCAGTACGCCCAGGCGCTCAACGCGGCGGGTCTGCTGGAGCCGATCCACCCCGAGCTGATCCCCAACCTGGCCAACCTCTACCCGGAGGCCACCCAGCTCTCCTACGACAAGGGCAACAAGTACTCGGTGCCCTACACCTGGGGCACGACCGGCATCTGCTACCGCAGCGACCTGGTGAAGTCCGAGCCGAAGAGCTGGAACGATCTGCTCAAGCCCCCGGCCTGGGCCGACAAGAAGGTCACCATGATGACCACCGAGCGCTGGCTGGCCCTGCCCGCGCTCAAGGCGCTCGGCTACTCGCTCAACACCGACAAGGACGACGAGATCGCGAAGGTCAAGGACGCCCTCATCGCGCAGAAGCCTCACCTGCTCACCTACGACGACACCACGTTCGGCGAGAAGCTGAAGTCCGGCGAGGCCGTCATGGTCGAGGCGTGGGACGGCTGGTGCCCCACCACGGACCCGAAGAACAACATCAAGTTCGTGGTGCCGAAGGAGGGCAGCGACCTCTGGGTGGACACCATGGTGATCATGAAGTCCTCCAAGAACAAGGAGGCCGCGCACGCCCTGATCAACTACATCCTCGACCCCGAGATCCACAGCTGGGCCGCCGAGAACATCAACTACAAGGTCCCGAACAAGGCCGCCATGGAGCGGGTCACGATCCCCAAGGGCTCGCTGCTGGGCATCAAGCCCGCCGAGCTGCTCAACGGTGAGTCGATCATCGACCTGGGCCAGGCGTCGACCAAGTACACGCGCCTGTCGACCGAAGTCACGGCGCAGCAGTAATTGCGGTGAAGCCTGAGGTCAAGGCCCGGCCGGTGTCCCGTTGGTGGGGGCGCCGGCTGGGCGCGTTCGTTTTCCTGTCACCCGGTGTCACCTACCTGATCGTGCTGCTGCTGGTGCCGCTGGCGCTGGTGCTCAGCAACACGGTGTTCCGGCGCGGCCGCTTCGGCGGCGTGGTCTACGAGTTCACCACCGAGAACTTCCAGCGCCTGGTCGACCCGCTCTACCTGGGCGTGGTGGTCACCTCGCTGAAGATCGCGGCGCTGACGACGCTCGTCGCGCTGCTGATCGGCTATCCGACGGCGTACGTGATCGCGCAGCTCCCGCGGAAGTGGAAGACGGTGGCGCTGGTCGCGATCGTGCTCCCGTTCTGGACGAACTTCATCATCCGCGTGTACGCGTGGATCATCCTGCTCAGCGGCCCCGGCCTGGTCAACTCGCTGCTGGGCACGCACATGGAGCTGCTGTACAAGCAGGGCACGATCGTCGCCGGGCTGCTCTACTCGTACCTGCCGCTGATGGTGCTGCCGCTGTACTCGGCGATCGAGCGGCTCGACCCGCAGCTCAGGGAGGCCTCGGCCAACCTGGGAGCTTCGGGGTTCACGACGTTCAGGAAGGTCACGCTGCCGTTGACGGTGCCCGGCGTGCTGACCGGGTGCCTGTTCGTCTTCGTGCCGAGCTTCGGCAACTTCGTCATCCCGGAGATCCTCGGTGGCAGCAAGTCGATCATGGTGGGTAACCTGATCCGCGACCAGTTCCTGAAGGCGCGCGACTGGCCCTTCGGCGCGACGCTCGCGCTGGCGCTCATCGCGGTGCTGATCGTGCTGCTCCTCGCGCAGGCATGGGCGGCCCGCCGTGCGTAGGTCCAAGTTCTTGTTCGTCCCGTTCTGGGCCACGTACGTCTTCCTCTACCTGCCGATCGTCGTGCTGGTCGTCATGTCGTTCAACTCCGGCAGGTCGGCGTACACGTACGAGGGCTTCAGCCTCAAGTGGTACGGCGAGCTGGCCCGCGACGAACGCGTCAGGGACGGCCTGGTCAACACGCTGATCGTGGCCGCGGGCTCCACGGTGATCGCCACCGTGCTGGGCACGCTGCTGGCCGTCGGGCTGGCCAGGCACAGCAGGTCGAAGCTGCTGGACGCCATCGCGCTCATGCCGGCCGTGCTGCCCGACCTGGTGATCGCGATCGGCCTGCTGCTGTTCTACGGCGTGATCGCGCTCACGCTCGGCCTGTACTCGACGGTGCTCGCGCACGGCCTGTTCTCGATGTCGTTCGTGGCCGCGGTGGTGCGCACGAGGCTCGCCAACGCCGACACCTCGCTGGAGGAGGCCTCGCGCGACCTGGGCGCCGGACCGGTGGAGACGTTCATCAGGATCACGCTGCCGCAGCTCGCGCCGGGCATCGTCGCGGGCGCGCTGCTGGCGTTCACGCTGTCGCTGGACGAGTTCGTGATCGCCTACTTCACGATCGGCAACACCCAGCAGACGCTGCCGATCGTCATCTACTCAATGATCCGTTTCGGGGTCACCCCGAAGATCAACGCGCTGGCCGCGATCCTGCTCCTCGTGAGCTTCACGGCGGTGATCGCCGGGCAGCGGATGACCAAGATCGGTGAAGCTCGTGCTCAAGATTGATGGCATCACCCGCAGGTTCGGTGAGGTCACGGCGCTCGACAACGTGTCGCTGGAGATCGGCCAGGGCGAGTTCTTCGCCCTGCTCGGCCCGTCCGGCTGCGGCAAGACCACGCTGCTGCGCATCATCGCCGGGTTCGAGACGCCCGACGCGGGCACGGTGACGCTCGACGGCGACGACCTGCTGTCCAAGCAGCCGAACCGGCGGCCGATCAGCCTCATGTTCCAGTCGTACGCGCTGTTCCCCCACATGAGCGTGGCCAAGAACGTGGCCTACGGCCTTGAGCGCGAGCGGCTGCCCCGCCAGGAGGTCAAGCAGCGCGTCGGTGAGGTGCTGGAGACCGTCGGGCTGTCGGCGCACGCCGACCGCAGGCCCGCCCAGCTCTCCGGCGGCCAGCGGCAGCGGGTCGCGCTGGCCCGTTCCATCGTCAAGCGGCCCCGGCTGCTGCTGCTCGACGAGCCGCTGTCGGCCCTGGACAAGAAGGTCCGCGCCGACATGCAGCTGGAGCTGAAGCGGCTGCAGCACGAGGTCGGCATCACGTTCGTGGTGGTCACGCACGACCAGGAGGAGGCCATGTCGCTGGCCGACCGCATCGCGGTCTTCGACAGCGGCAGCGTGCGCCAGGTGGACCGGCCGGTCGCGCTCTACGAGCGGCCCCGCACGCCGTTCGTGGCCGACTTCGTGGGGGCCAACAACCTCTTCCACGGTACGGCGAGCGGGCCCGACGGGATCGAGACCGACGACTTCGGCATGCTGGCCGGCACTCCGCTGGAGGAGCTGGAGGCGGGCGCCAAGGCGCTGCTGGCGGTCCGGCCGGAGAAGGTGGAGCTGGCCGACGAGAGCGCCGCCCGCGGTCTGAAGGGCAGCGTCCTGGACGTCAGCTTCTACGGCGGCGTGTCGCACGTCTCCGTGGACGTGCCGGGCCGCACCAAGCCGGTGCTCGTCGCCGTGCAGGGGGCGAGCTCGGTGGAGGTGGGCGCCAAGGTCAAGGTGTGCTGGGAGGCCGAGGACGCGGTCATCATGGCGGTCGATGCATGATGTCAGCGGGTCAGGTCGTTGCCCGTCGCCGTGCGCGCGTACGACAGGATCAGCTCGGCCGCCTCTTCCGGGCCGATGACCGGGTGCCTGGCCGTGATGCGGTAGCCGTACGCGTCCTCCAGGGCCACCAGGTTGCGCGCGATCGTCAGCGAGTCGGTGCTCAGCTTGAACACCCCGAGGGCGGCCCCCGTGTCCAGGATCGCCTGGTACATCGACACCTGGCGGTCGTAGAGCGAGGTGAGCAGCACGCCGTAGACCCGGTTGCGGCCCGCGGCCCCGCCCAGCTCGTTGAGCAGGCGTACGTCGGGGTCGAGCGGCCCGGTCGGCAGCCCCGACCTGACCGTGACGACCAGCTTCTCGGCCGGGTCGGTGAGTGCGGCGAGCTGCCGCGCGCGCTGCTCGTAGAAGCGCTCCATGCCCGCGTGCTGCGCCTCGACCAGCAGCTCGCTGAGGTCGGGGTAGTGGTAGAGCACCGCGCCGGAGGTGAGCCCGGCCTCCTCGGCGACGTGCGAGAGCTGCACGCCGTCGATGCCGTGTCGGATGATGGCCCTGCGCGCGGCCTCGATCAAGTCGATGCGCCGGTCGTCACGGCTTTTACGCTGGGCCACCCTCACCACCCTCACTCGTTCGTCCGCCGTTCAGTTAGCCGTGACCATAGTGCCCGCAACTTGACCTCAACGCTAGATGAGTTCTTGAATTCCTCTTCAAATTGATGAGTTTCCCCGGAGTCGCCAGATGTCTCTCACCATTCTGTTCATGCCTGAAAGCGCGTACGGTCCGACCAACAACTGCATCGGGATCGGCGACATCCTCCGCCGCCGCGGCCACCGCGTCGTCTTCGCGGCCGAGGCGTCGTGGAAGGGCAAGCTCGAGGCGCTCGGCTTCGAGGAGGACCTTGTGGACCTCGCCCCGCCGCCCGAGAACGCCGAGGAGCAGGACCCCGGTCAGTTCTGGAAGGACTTCATCCGCGAGACCGCGCCCGAGTACCGCAAGAGCACGCTGGAGCAGCTCGACACCGTCACCAAGCCCATCTGGGCCGAGCTGGTCGACGGCGTGAAGTACTGCGAGCCGCAGCTCAAGGCCATCATCGAGCGGGTGAACCCCGATGTGATCGTCGAGGACAACGTGATCACGTTCCCGGCGCTGCTCACCGCGGGCAAGAAGTTCGTCCGCATCGTCTCCTGCAACCCGCTCGAGGTGCGCGGCGAGAACATCGCGCCGGTCTTCTCCGGCCTGGCCGCCGACGACCGCTCCGAGTGGGAGGCGTTCCGCGCCGAGTACGACCGCACCCACCGCGAGCTCTGGAACGCCTTCAACGAGTGGTGCGTCGAGCAGGGCACCGCGCCGCTGCCCGACCTCGACTTCATCCACGAGGGCGATCTGAACCTCTACGTCTACCCGGAGGCCCTCGACTACACCGACGCCCGCCCGCTCGGCCCCTCCTGGCACCGGCTCGACTCCTCGGTGCGTGAGACCGACGACGACTTCGCGCTGCCCTTCCAGCGCAACGAGGGGTCTCTGGTCTACTTCTCGCTCGGCTCGCTCGGCTCGTCCGACGTGGAGCTGATGCAGCGGGTGATCGACGTCCTGGCCACCACGCCGCACCAGTACATCGTCTCCAAGGGCCCGCTGCACGAGGAGATCAAGCTGGCCGACAACATGTGGGGCGCGGAGTTCCTCCCGCAGACTAAGATCATCCCACTGTGTGACCTGGTCATCACCCACGGCGGCAACAACACGACCACGGAGGCGATGCACTTCGGCAAGCCGATGATCCTGCTGCCGCTCTTCTGGGACCAGTACGACAACGCCCAGCGGGTCGACGAACTCGGCTATGGTGTCAGGCTCTCCACCTACACCTTCACGGACGAGGACCTGAAGGGGGCGGTCGAGCGGCTGCTCGGGGACACCGAGCTGCGTGCCCGGCTCGCCGCCGCCGGCGAGGAGATCCGCCGTCGTGACGGCCTGCGCAAGGCCGCCGACCTGATCGAGCAACTTGGCGAGTGACATGCGTGAACTGATCAACCCTGCCACCGGACTGCCGTGTGCCGAAATTCCGGACACGCCGGTGGAGGGGGTGTCGGCGGCCGTACGGACGGCTCGGGCGGCCTTCGAGGAGTGGTCGCGGGCCACCCCGGCCGACCGCGCCCGGCTGCTGCTGCGCGTGGCCGACCTGGTGGAGGCCGACGCCGAGGAGCTGACCAGGCTCGAGGTGGAGGAGACGGGCAAGCCGGCGGCGGTGTTCAGGGACGGCGAGCTGCCGTTCGCCGTCGACAACCTGCGCTTCTTCGCCGGGGCCGCCCGTTCGCTCGAGGGCTCAGGCGCCGGGGTGTTCAGCGAGGGCTACACCTCGGTCCTGCTGCGTCGCCCCGTCGGGGTGGTGGGGTCGATCGCGCCGTGGAACTTCCCGTTCGTCATGGCCGTCTGGAAGATCGGCCCGGCGGTCGCCGCCGGCAACGCCGTGGTGATCAAGCCGGCGCCGCAGACGCCGCGTACGACGCTGCGGCTGGCCGAGCTGTTCGCCAAGGCGGGAGCCCCCGAGGGGCTCGTGCAGGCGGTCACCGGGGACGCGGAGGTCGGCCAGGCGCTGGTCACCGACCCGGGCGTGGACATGGTCAGCGTCACCGGCTCCACGGAGACCGGCCGGGCGGTGATGAGCGGGGCCGCGGCCACGCTCAAGCGGGTGCACCTCGAGCTCGGCGGCAAGGCGCCCGCGCTGGTCTTCGGGGACGCCGACCTGGCGGAGATGGCCCGCGGCGTGGCCCTGGGGGCGACGTACAACACCGGGCAGGACTGCACGGCCGCCACCCGCGTGTACGTCGCCCGCGAGATCTACGCGGACGCGGTGGAGGCCCTTCGGGCAACTCTTGCCGAAATAACCGTCGGTGACCCCTGGGACCCGGCCACGGACATCGGCCCGCTGATCTCCGCCGCACACCGGGAGCGGGTGCACGGGTTCGTCTCCAGGGCCGACGGGCGCGTGCTGCACGGCGGCGCCCCGATCGGGGGCTCCGGATTTTTCTACCCGCCCACGCTCGTCGCCGATGCCGCTCAGGACAGCGAGATCGTGCAAGGAGAACTTTTCGGACCGGTGCTCGTGGCGCTACCGTTCGACGGCGAGGACGAAGCGGTCAAATTCGCCAACGACACCCGGTACGGTTTGGCGTCGTCGGTGTGGTCGCGCGACGTCGCCAGGGCCATGCGCGTGTCGCACCGGCTCGATGTGGGCGTGACCTGGGTGAACGACCATCTGCCCATCGCCAGCGAGGCGCCGCACGGCGGGGTGAAGGGCAGCGGGTTCGGCAAGGACATGAGCCAGGAAGCAGTGCAGGAGTACTCGGTGACGCGGCACCTGATGGTGAAGCACGCGGCTCCGGCAGAGCGGGATTCGTTCCGGCCCGCCTGAAACGTGTACGGCGTTATGTTGCCCAAAGTGACGCTTTGGGCACGTGTGATGGGATATGTTCGGTTGGCCGATCTGGTACGGGTTGTGTTCCAATTACCCAGCCGGACAGAATCCCATGCGCCACACGCGTGTCTGATTTTTCGAGCACGTACCGGCGAGAGGTAGCGAGAGTCAGTGAGGACGAAAGACCCCAGGCACACGAGGTCAGGGGAGTACACAGGCGGACGTTTCCGGCTGGGGAACTGGCGTGTGCGCTCAAGGCTGGTCGCGCTGATCCTCATCCCCACGGTCGTGGGTGTGCTGCTCGCCGGCGTGCAGCTGGCCGACGCCATCGGCACCAGCGCCCAGTACCGCCGGCTCACCCAGGTCGCCGAGCTGGTGCAGCGCATCGGTGCGCTCAACCACGAGCTCGGCAAGGAGCGCACGCTCACCGCGTGGTACGTCGCCGACCGCAGCAGAGGCCAGCGCCTCGTCCAGCTCAAGACGCAGCGGCAGGCGACCGACGCGGCCAAGAAGCAGGTGCTCAGCGCGGCCAAGTCGATCGACGCCACGCACTCCTCCCGCGTCCGCGAGGGCGTCGAGAACATGCGCCGTTGGCTCGACGGTCTCGACAGCCTGCGCGAGTCCATGGTCTCGAACGTGCCGCCGCGCGCCTCCGTCAGCACGTACAGCACGATGATCGGCATCTTCTCCGCGATCCAGGGCGACCTGGGTGACGGTGTCGGCGACGACACCCTCCAGCGTGAGGTGGCCGCGCTCGGCTCGCTCCAGCGGGTCAAGGAGGAGATCTCGCGCCAGCAGATCATCCTGATCGTGGCGCTCGTCGAGCGCCAGCTGGACAGCGACGACCTGTCGGACTTCCTGGGCTCCTGGAACAAGCAGCAGGCAGAGCTGGCGGCCTTCGAGCAGGAGGCCGACCCGAAGGACCTGAAGACGTACCAGCAGCTCGTCCGTGGCCCCGAGATCGACCTCGCCGACGCCATGCGCCAGCGCGCGCTCGCGCAGGTCCGCGCGTACAACCGGATCAGGGACCTGGACGTCACCACCCACCGTGACCTGAGCAACTGGTTCGACAGCACCAGCCTGTCCGGCAACGCCATGCGCAAGGTCGAGGACGGCCTGGCCACCAAGATCGTGGCCAGGACCCGCGACCTGAGCGACACCGAGCAGCGCAACGCGATCATCTCCGGCGCGATGATCCTCGTCCTGCTGCTCCTCGTCCTGATCTTCACCACCCGCGTGGCCGGTTCGCTGGTCCGCCCGCTGCGCCGGCTGCGGGCCGAGGCGCTCCAGGTCGCCACGACCCGGCTGCCCGAGACCGTCCGCGTGCTGCGCGAGTCCGGTGAAGGCGCGCACGTGCCCGAGGTGCCGTCGGTCGGCGTCAACAGCCGCGACGAGATCGGTGAAGTGGCGCGGGCGTTCGACGAGGTCCACCGCGAGGCGATCCGGCTGGCCGGCGACGAGGCCAAGCTGCGCACGAACGTCAACTCGATGTTCGTCAACCTCTCCCGCCGCAGCCAGACGCTGGTCGAGCGGCAGCTGCAGCTCATCGAGGGCCTGGAGCAGGGCGAGGAGGACGAGCAGCGGCTCGCGAACCTGTTCAGGCTCGACCACCTGGCCACCCGCATGCGCCGCAACAGCGAGAACCTCCTGGTCCTCGCCGGCCAGGAGGCCGCGCGCAAGTGGAGCGAGCCGGTGCCGCTGGTCGACATCGCCCGCGCCTCGCTGTCCGAGGTCGAGAACTACGAGCGGGTCCAGATCCAGATCCCGTCCGGCACGCTGATCGTCGGCCCGGCCGTCACCGACGCCGTCCACCTGCTCGCCGAGCTGATCGAGAACGCGATCTCCTTCTCGCCCCGCGAGAGCAAGGTCACGGTCACCAGCACGCCCGCCGAGGGCGGCGTCCTCGTGTCGATCAACGACCTGGGCATCGGCATGAGCCCCGAGGAGCTGTCGGAGGCCAACTGGCGGTTGGCGAACCCGCCCGTCGTGGACGTGTCGGTGTCGCGGCGCATGGGCCTGTTCGTGGTCGGCCGCCTGGCCCTGCGGCACGGCATCCGCGTGCAGCTCAGCCAGCGGGAGACCGGCGGGCTGAGCGCGCTGGTCATGCTGCCCGACATGCTGATCAGCAGCGGCATCGGCGTCCCGCAGCAGGGCGGGCAGTACGAGGCGTTCACCGACTTCGACCCGAGCATGTTCGGGCAGCCGTCGCAGAACGGGGCCCACTCGATGCCCGACGGGCCCGAGCAGGTGGTGGACACGCAGTGGCCGGGGTCGCTGCCGGCGCCCGGGAGCGCGGGCTGGACCGCGTTCGGCGAGCAGCCCGCGGCCTTCAACGAGCGGCCGGTCGGGGATCGCCCGTTCGAGCAGCCCTTCGGCGAGCAGCCGTCCTTCGGTGACCAGCCGGCGTTCGGCGAGCGGCCCTCCTTCGGTGAGCAGCCGTCCTTCGGTGAGCAGCCGTCCTTCGGCGAGCGGCAGTCGCCTTTCAGCGAGCAGCCGCAGGGGGCGCAGGGCGGTGACCAGCCGCGCTGGCCGTCCTTCTCCGACGAGTCGGCGCCGCCGGCCCAGAAGCCGTTCGAGGAGCCGCGCTGGCCGTCGTTCTCCGAGGAGACGCCGCAGCCCGCCGTGGAGCAGCCGTTCGCGGAGAACCGGTGGCCGTCCTTCGCTGAGCAGCCGCCGCCCCTGCAGGACGACGAGCCGCGCTGGCCGTCGTTCGCCACCGAGCCGCCGAAGCAGCCGCAGGACGAGTCGCGGTGGTCGTCGTTCGCCGACCCGCTGCCGCGCAGGTCGCTGTTCGAGTCGGAGGACCGGCCGCGGACGCAGCCCGCCGACGACTACCGCTCGCCGTTCGCGGATGAGCCCAAGCCCGCCGACCCGTTCGAGCAGAACGGGCGCTCGGAATTCGACAGGTTCGGCCCCGGCGCCTACTCCTCGCAGGACATGACCGGGCCGCTCCCCGTGGTGCGCAGCTCGCCCATGGAGGACCAGGGCGACGAGTTCCTGCCGATCTTCTCGTCGGTCGGGTCCGACTGGTTCCGCCGGCCCGATCCCGAGGTGCTGCACGACCGTATCGAGGCGCCTTCCGTGAGGGGGGAGGAGCCCGACATCACGGCCGTGCACCCGGCGGTGCCCGCCGAGGCGGCCCCTCCCACGTCCAGCGGGCTGCCCCGGCGCACGCCGGGCGCGTCCGGGGCGGGCGCGACCTGGTCGTCGCCCGCGGACTCCGGCTTCCAGGCCGCACAGGCCGCCGCGCAGCCCTCGCAGAGCGGCACGACGTCTTCGGGCCTGCCTCGTCGCGTCCCCAAGGCCAACCTGGTGCCCGGTACGGCGAGCCTCGCGGAACCCCAGGCTCCGTCACCGGCGCCGCAGATCTCGCCCGAGCGGCTGCGTAGCCGGCTCTCCAGCTTCCAGCAGGGTGTCCGGCAAGGCCGAGCGTTCACCCGCGGAGAAGAGAATGAGGAGGACAAATGAGAGAAATGAGCCAGGGAGCGCGCGGCATAAGCTGGTTGATCACGGACTTCGTGAACAACGTGCCAGGTGTCGCGCACACGGTCGTGGTGTCGTCCGACGGCTTGCCGCTGGCCTTCTCGGAGGGTTTTCCCAAGGACCGGGCCGACCAGCTCGCCGCGGTGGCCTCGGGTGTGATCAGCTTGACCCAAGGCGCCGCGCGGGTCTTCGAGGGCGGTATGGTGACGCAGACCGTTATCGAAATGCAGCGCGGGCTCTTGATGATCATGTCCATCAGCGATGGCTCCTGCTTGGCCGTCCTGGCCGCTCCCGACTGTGACATGGGGTTGGTGGCGTACCAGATGACCTTGCTGGTCGAGCGGGCCGGTCAGGTGTTGACCCCGGCCGTACGCGCCGAACTGCAAGCGGCCCGCCCCCGCTAGCGGGGCGGTGACAGGAGAACATGGTGTCAGGTCAGGGTTGGGCTGGTGATAGCACTCCGCCGCATCCGGCGGCTCCCCGTCCGCAGAAGCCGAGCTCCCTGGTACGGCCCTATGCCGTGACCGGGGGGCGCACCGCGCCGCGGATGAAGTTCGCCATGGAGGCATTGGTGTCCTCCGTGACGTCGGAATACCAAGACATTTCCCTACTTAGTCCGGAGTATCAGGCGATCATCCAGCTGACCCGGAACGTCCGGTCGGTTGCCGAGATCTCCGCCCTTTTACGGCAGCCCCTTGGCGTGGTCCGGGTGCTGATTGCCGACATGGCGTCGGAGGGCCTGATCCGCGTGCACCAGCCTGCGCTGGACGCCGGAAAGCCGGACCTGAACTTGCTCGAAAGGGTGCTCAGTGGACTTCGCAGGCTCTAGCCCCGGCCTAACCTCGACGAAGATCGTCGTGGCCGGGGGCTTCGGCGTGGGGAAGACGACGTTCGTTGGTGCGGTCTCGGAGATCCTGCCGCTCACCACCGAAGCGGTCATGACGGACGCTTCGGCACACGTGGACGACGTCTCCCTCACGCCCAACAAGACGACCACGACCGTGGCCATGGACTTCGGCCGGGTCTCGCTCGACCGTGATCTGATCCTGTACCTGTTCGGCACGCCCGGACAGCACCGGTTCTGGTTCATGTGGGACGACCTGGTGCGAGGCGCCATCGGCGCGGTCGTGCTGGTGGACACGCGCCGTCTCGCCGACAGCTTCCCGGCGATCGACTACTTCGAAGAGGCGAAGCTGCCGTTCGTGATCGGCATCAACGGCTGGGACGGGCAGTTCGCGCACGCGGCGGAGGAGATCCGAGAGGCCCTGTCGATCGGCGACCACATCCCGATCGTCCGCCTGGACGCCCGGCAGCGGGAGTCGGTGAAGGCCACCTTGATCACCTTGGTGGAACACGCCCTGACCCGCCACATGCACACCCCGGTGTAGCCCTCCCGGCAGGTTCTCCCGGCGGCCCCCACGTTCCTGTGGTGGGCCGCCTTTTACGTCGGCGGGGGCCGGTCATCAGAGGGTCTTGACGGTGCCGCCGTCGATGACGTGGTCGGCGCCGGTGATGTTGGCAGCGACGTCCGACAGGAGGAACGCGATCAGGTCGGCCACCTCCTTGGGCTCGGTGATCCGGCCGGTGGTGATGCCGAACGCCTGCGGGATCTGCTCGAGGAACGCGCCGTGCTCGGCTCCGGCGCGCGCGGCGACCTTGCCGCCGAAGCCGTCCGGATCCTCCCAGATGGCGGTACGGACGACGCCGGGCGAGACGGTGTTGACCCGCACACCCCGCGGCCCGAACTCCTCGGCGAGCGACTTGCCGAGTGCCGCCAGGGCGGCCTTGGCGGCGCTGTAGGCGACGGGTCCGGCGGCCGGGAGCCTGGAGGTGATGGACGAGACGTTGACCACCGATCCGCGCCGCTCGATCAGGCTGGGCAGGGCGGCCCGGGTGACGCGGACCGCGCTGAGCAGGTTGATGTCGAAGATGGCGGCCCATACGTCGTCGCCGGTGTCCAGGAATCCGGCGGGGTCGACGGCGTCGCCGCCCCCGACGTTGTTCACCAGCAGGTCGATGCCGCCCAGCTGCGCGAGCGCCGTCTCCATGAGGGTCGCGACGCCGTCCGCGGTGCTCAGATCGGCCGACACCGCGACGGCGCCCGACTTCTCCAGCTCGGGGGTGACGGTGCGGGCGGCGCCGACCACGCGTACCCCCTCGGCGATCAGGGTCTGCACGGTGGCCAGCCCGATGCCCCGGCTGGCGCCGGTGACAACGGCGGTCTTGGCGTGAAGGTTGAGCTCCATGAGCTGCTCCAATTCTTTAACTGTAGGTACAAAAAATGGGCATGGCGAAGGTTCCGGCCTGGCAGGTGGGGTCAGAGGGAGTCGACGATCGCGTCGATCACTCTGTCGAGGCGCTCCGGCCCGTCGGCGACGCGCGCGATCAGGCGCATGCCGACGATGGTGTTCAGCAGCAGGCTCCCGATCGCGTAGGCGTCGCGGTCTGAGTCGATCTCTCCGGCGCGCTGGCCCTCTTCGATCAGTGCGCGGAAGGCGTCCTCGGTGCGGTCGAGCATGCGCCGTACGAGCTGGGCCGCGCTCTCGTCCGCCTGCCCGAGCTCGGCCGCGGTGTTCACGGCCAGGCAGCCGCGCCGGTCGGGATCGGCCAGGTCCATCTCGGCCACAAGGCGCAGCGCCCGGCGCAGCCGGTCTTTCGCGGGCCCCGACTCTCCCAGCAGTTCGATCAGCGCCGCGGCCTGGCCGTCGCGGTAGCGGCTCAGCGCCGCCTCGAACAGGGCGTGCTTGCTGCCGAAGGTGTTGTAGAGGCTGCCCTTGCCGATGCCGAGGGCGTCGACCAGGTCCTGCGGCGTGGTGCCGCCGTAGCCCTTGCGCCAGAACACGTCCATGGCCTGCTCGACGGCCACGTCCGGATCGAACTGCTTCGGTCTTCCCATGCTCATGACCGTAGCAGCTTCTGGACCTTGAGGTCAAAAACCTGTGACGGGCCGTGATCTCTTGACCTTTGTCAGGCCGGTCGGTCATGATCAACGGCGAATCCCGCCGAAAGGTGATCACGTGCGATTAATCGCAGGCACCGCCACGACCGTGGCCGCCGTCCTGACCGCTGTCCTCCTCGCTCCCCAGACCGCCTCCGCGGCCGCCCAGCTCATCGGGAACGGCACCTTCACCAGCTCCACCTCCCCCTGGTCCGCGATCGGCCAGACCACGGTCGCGGCCGAGTCCGGTCGCCTGCGGGCGGACGTGAAGGCCGTCGTCGCGAACCCCTGGGACGCCATGGTGGCCTCGCCCACCACCGCCGCGCTGAACCCGGGCAAGAGCTACACCCTCTCCTTCGACGCCTACTCCACCGTCGCCTTCAAGGCCACCGCGACGGTGCAGTACAAGGCCACGCCCAGCTCCAACCAGTCACTGGCCACGGGCGTGCAACTCACCACGGCGAGCAAGCGCTACAGCATCCCCTTCACGGCCGCGACCGCCACGGACACGGCGGCCGAGGTGACGTTCCAGCTCGGCGGGTCCGGCGCCACCCCCGTGGTCCGGTTCGACAACGTGTCGCTGATGGAGACGCAGACGACCCGGCCGACCGCCCTGTACGTGTCCAGCCAGTCGCACCCGGCCGCGTGGGCCGCCGCCAACATAGGCACATCCAAGGGGCAGGCCATCCAGGCGAGCATCGGCAGCAAGCCGATCTTCGAGTGGTTCGGCGGCTGGTTCAACGACATCACGCAGGCCGTGGACACCTACGTCGGCGCCGCGCAGGCCCAGGACAAGCTGCCGATGCTGGTGGCGTACAACATCCCGAACCGGGACGCGTGCGCCGACCAGTCGGGCGGCGGCGCGGGTGACGCGACCGGCTACCACAACTGGATCACCGAGTTCGCCAAGGCCATCGGCACCAGGCACGCGATCGTCGTGCTCGAGCCCGACGCGGTCGCCGCCGCCGGGTGTGTCACCAGGTTCGGCAAGGACCCCGAGGACCAGTACCGGATGCTCCTCGACGCCACCCAGGTGCTGCGTGCCCAGGCCCCCAACGCGTGGGTCTACCTGGACGCGGCCAACGCCACCTGGATCACGGCCGACAAGATGGCGCCGTTGCTGGTCAAGTCGGGCATCGCCAACACTCGCGGCTTCTCCGTGAACGTGTCGAACTACTTCACCACCTCGGCCTCCGAGACGTACTCCGTCGCGGTCAACGGCTACCTGTCGGGCACGGTCGGCGCCAAGAAGTACGTGATCGACACCAGCCGCAACGGCAACGGTCCCTACGAGGACGACACGCCTGGGGACAACTGGTGCAACCCGCCCGGTCGCAAGCTCGGCACTCCTCCGGTCAGGCAGGTGAACGGCGCCGAGTACCTCTTCTGGGTCAAGGTGCCCGGCGACTCTGACGGCCAGTGCGGCATCTCCGACAAGACGGCCGGGACGTTCGATCCCGACCTGGCGATGGCCCTGATCAACGGCTGACGCACGCTCCGACGGCCGGGCCCGCTCAAGGGCCCGGCCGTTCTTTCACACGCGCTGGAGCAGGAGGGAGACGAAGCCGAGCGCCCCTCGGTAGCCGTTGAGCCACATCTCCCGGTGCTCCCGGGCGACGGCGAGGGCCTGCTCGCCGTCCGGGCCGGGGTTGGCGGCGGCCCATCGGGCCAGCGTTCCCGTCCAGGACCATTCGTACTCGTCCCACTCGGCCAGGGTGCTCACGTGGGCGTAGACGGTCAGCCAGCCCCCGGACTCGGCGGCGGCCACCGTGCCCGCCAGGTCGGGGTACTCCCCGATCTCCGCCACCATCTCCGAAGTCGGGGTCCGCTCCCAGAAACCCTCACCGACCAGCGCCAGCCCGCCCGGCCTGACGAACTTCGCGACCGTCTCCATCGTGCCCGCCAACCCCTCGAAGGCGTGGGTCGCGCCCACGCAGAGCACCAGGTCGTACGGCTCCGAGGCGGAGAACTCGGTGGCGGGCACCCGGTGCAGCGACAGCCTGTCGGACAGGCCGCGCGTGGCGGCCGACTTCTCCGCTGCCGACAGGGCCGACGGCGAGATGTCCACCCCGTCCGCGGTCGCGGACGGGACCAGCTCCAGCGCCCGGAGCGACCATTCGCCCTCGCCGCACCCCAGGTCGAGGATGCGCGCCCGCTCCGGCAGGGCCGCGCGGCGCAGCAGGCGGTCGAGGTTGCCGGGTGTGATGGGCGTGGCGATCGGGTGGTCACGATGGGCGATGGTGCTGATCAGGTCTCTGTCCATGCTGTCCATCATGTCGGCGGGCGCAACCGGTTTACCGGTCGGGCCGGGCCAGGAGCGCGCGGGCCGTGGCGGCCATGGCCTCGTCGACCATCTCGCCCTCGAACGTCACCGCCCCGGCACCGCCGGCCTGGGCCGCCTCCACCGCGGCGATCAGCCGGGCATAACGGGCCAGCTCATCCGCAGTAGGGGAGAAGGCCTCGTTGATGACAGGGATGTGGGAGGGGTGGATCGCCATCATGCCCTCGTACCCGAGCGAGCGGTTCTGCTCGGCGAAGGCCCGCAGCCCGTCCAGGTCGCCGATGCCGGTCCACAGGCCCGCGACCGGGTTGGGCGTCCCCGCCGCGCGTACGTCCAGGAGCACCCGGGAACGCAGGCCCAGCGTGCTCTCCAGGCTCCATCGGTAGCCGACGGCGCGGGCCACGTCACCCCCGGGCGCGGTCACGGCGCCGAGGTAGGCGACGCGGGCGGCCGCCCGGGCGATCTCGTACGCGCCGCGCAGCGCGGAGGCCGTCTCCAGCAGCGGCACCAGGGCGAGGTGCCCCGGCGGCAGGCCGTGCTCGCGCTCGCACCAGCCGAGCAGCCGGTCCGCGAGCCGTACGTCGTCGGGGCCGGTCACCTTGGGCAGCACGATCCCGGCGAGCCTCTCGTGCGCGACGGCACGCAGCTCCTCGGCCCCCGCCCAGCCGTCCAGCGGATTGACGCGGACGAACAGGGCCATGCGCCCGTCGAACGCGGCCACCGCCGCGGCCACCCGGCGGCGCGCCTCGGCCTTGCCGCCGGCCGGGACCGCGTCCTCGAGGTCGAGTATCGCGGCGTCCGCCCCGGCCGCCTCCGCCTTGGCCAGCCAGTCCGTCCGCGTGCCCGGGACGAAGAGCAGGGAACGGAGGGGGATCCGCTCAGATGACACCTTGCTTCTCCAGGTCGGCCAGCTCGTCCTCGCCGAGCCCGAGCCAGTCGTGGTAGACGAGGCGGTTGTCCTCCCCGAGCCTGGGGCCGGTGCGCCAGACCTTCCCGGGGCGGCGGTGGAAGTGCGGGATGACGCCCTGCATGCGTACGGGACCGAGGTCGGCGTCGTCGACGGTGATGACGTCGCCGCGCTCGGCGTAGACGGGGTCGGCGACGATGTCGGCGGCGGTGAACACCCGCGAGGCCACCACCTCGGCCCGCGCGAACTCCTCCAGGCACTCGCCCGTGGTCCGCGCGGCCACCCACTCCCGCAGGCCCTCGTCCAAAGTCTCCCGGCCCGCGTGCTGCTGTGCCGAGGTGGCGAAGTCCTCCTCGGCCAGGCCGAGCAGGCGGGCCACGTTGCGCACGGAACGGAGGGTCGCGGACGTCACCGTGATCCACTCGCCGTCGCGCGACCGGTAGGTGTTGATCACCGCGGCGGGCGCGACGGCGAGCTGGTTGCCCGCCCGTCCGGGCACGGTGCCGAGCTGGTCGTACGTGATGATCTGCCACTCGATCAGCCGGTACAGGGGCTCGAAGAGGGCCAGGTCGATCCACTCGCCGTCGAACTCGGGGTCGGCGGCCCGGCGGTGGAGCGCGGCGAGCACGGCGTACGCGCCCATCAGCCCCGTGACCGCGTCCCCGTGCGAGAACCCGGTGTGCACGGGAGGCCCGTCGGGGAACCCGGTCAGGTGCACCACCCCGCTCCTGGCCTCGCCCATCTTGCCGAAGCCCGGCTCGTCCGCGCGCGAGGAGGTCGCCCCGAACCCGGAGATCTGCAGCAGGATCGCCGAGGGGTTGATCCGGTGCACGGCCTCCCAGTCCAGCTCCCAGTCGCGCAGCCGTCCGGCCCGCAGGGTCACGATCACGACGTCCGCCCAGGCGACGAGCCGGTGGGCGATCTCCCGTCCGGCCGCGTGGTGCAGGTCGAGGGTGACCGAACGCTTGTTGCGCCCGGCGACCTTGAACCACAGGGGTACGCCGTCCCGTACGGGACCCATCGCGCGAGCGGCGTCACCGGCGCCCGGGGCCTCCACGTGCACCACGTCCGCACCTTGGTCGGCGAGCATGGAGCCGGCCATCGGCCCGGCGACCACGTGCGCGAACTCCACCACCTTCAGGCCGCGCAACTGCCCTGTACCTGTCACCTGTGCTCCTTCGCCTCCCGATCGCGACTGCGGTCGTTTCATCCTGCCGAGGCGGTGAAATGCGTGTCCAGCACAAGAAAACCATCATTCAATGCGCTTTCCACATAAATCCGAGGGGCTGTTTGGGTTCGCTGTCAGTCGCGGTTCCAGGAGACGCCCGTGGGCAGGTCGCGCAGTTCGCGGCGGAACGCGTCGAGCAGGTCGAGGAACGCGCTCGTCGCCAGTGGCAGGGTGCGGCGGGCGCGGACGACGACGTCCAGGCGGCGGTCCACGACGGGTTCGGTGAGCGGCCGGTAAACCAGAGACCCCGCCCCCATCAGCGGCAGCACCAGAGCGGGCATCGCCGAGACCCCGAGCCCGGCCGTGACGAGGCCGCCCACCGTCGCCACGCTCCCCGCCTCCGCCGCGAGCGTCACAGAGGCTCCGGCCTGGGCGAACGCCGCGTCCGTGAGCCGCCGCACGCTCGACTCAGGCCCGACGGCGAGGAACGGCTCCCGCGCCAGCTCCTCCCACGTGACGGACTCCTGCGCGGCGAGCGGATGGCGCTCGGGCAGCACGGCGTAGAAGCGGTCCCTGATCAGCGGCCGGTGTTCGAGCTGCTCGGGCGCGGCGCCGACCGTGGAGATCGCGAAGTCCGCGTCCCCCGAGAGCACCCGGCCCAGCACCACCTGCTCCAGGCCGTCCATGATCCGCAACGTCACCAGGGGCCGCCGCCCACGGAAGTCGGAGATCACCCGGGGCAGCAGCACCGCGGCCACCGACGGCAGCGTGGCCACCGCCACCACGCCGGACTCGCCGAGCA
This sequence comes from Nonomuraea sp. NPDC049695, assembly GCF_040674955.1. NCBI lineage: Bacteria > Bacillati > Actinomycetota > Actinomycetes > Streptosporangiales > Streptosporangiaceae > Nonomuraea > Nonomuraea sp. NPDC049695. Next base: position 260,319 of record NZ_JBFANV010000005.1, read on the forward strand.
GGTAGCGCTCCAGCTCCTTCATGCCCGACCGGTGGGCGGACACGATCTGCTCGGCCACCCGCAGCGTCTCCACCCCGGCCGCCGTCAACTGCACGTTCCGGGTGTCGCGCTCCAGCAGCTGCGCGCCGAGCAGCCGCTCCAGCTCCGCCACCGCGCGACTGAGCGACGACTGCGACACGTGCATCTCGGCCGCCGCCGCGGTGAAGCTCGACGCCCTGGCCACGGCGGCGTACGCGGCCAGCAGGCGCAGGTTCGCCTCCATGGCGGTGAGCATAGACCGCAACTGTTGCGCAGATCGCATGGATAAATGTTGCTTTGATGCTGGACCTGCGATTTAGTCGCTCGGAAACTCTTCCGTAACACTCCGGCACATCACCCCCCGTGAGCCGGGCAAGGAAGAAGGCGAACATCGATGCTGGCAGCCCTGGGATTCACCACGATCGTTCTGTTCCTGCTGCTCACCATGACCAAGCGCGTGTCGGTCCTGATCGCTCTGGTGCTGATCCCGGTCCTGACCGCGCTGGCCGGGGGCTTCGGCGGCGAGCTGGGCAAGATGATCCTCGACGGGCTGGGCAAGGTCGCGCCGACCGGCATCATGATCGCGTTCGCGGTCCTGTACTTCAGCCTGATGATCGACGCCGGCCTCTTCGATCCGCTCATCCGCGGCATCCTGCGCCTGGCCAAGGGCGATCCGCTGCGCATCGCGGTCGGCACCGCCGTGCTCACCATGTGCGTGGCGCTCGACGGGGACGGCGCGTCGACGTTCCTCATCACGGTCTCGGCGCTGCTGCCGGTCTACCGGCGGCTCGGCATGAGCCCGCTGGTGCTGTCGGGCGTGGTCTGCCTGGGCGCCGGCGTCATGAACCTCATCCCCTGGGGCGGCCCCACCGCACGCGCGATGGCGGCGCTGAAGCTGGACAGCTCCCAGGTGTTCACCCCGGTGCTGCCCGCCATGGCGGCGGGCATCGTGTGGGTGCTGGTGGCGTCGTACCTGATCGGGCTCCGGGAACGCCGCCGCCTCGGCACGCTGCCGCCCGCCGACGTGCCCGAGGAGCGCCTGGTCGGCGAGGGCCCCGGCACCCAGCGGGCGCCCGTGCACCCGGCCCTGACCGTCTTCAACCTGGTCCTCACCGTCGCCCTGCTGGTCGGGCTCGTGCTGCAGGTGATGCCGCTGCCGGTGCTGTTCGTGGTCGGGTTCGCGATCGCCCTGCTGGTCAACCACCCGACCTGGGAACGCCAGCAGGAGCTCCTGGAACGGCACGGCAAGAGCGTCGTCCTGGTGACCACCATGATCTTCGCGGCCGGGGTGTTCACCGGCATCCTCACCGGCACCAAGATGATCAGCCAGATGGCGTCCGCGTTCGTCAGCGTCATCCCCGATTCGCTCGGCGGGCACCTGCCCGTGCTCGTGGCCATCACCGGCATGCCGCTCAGCCTGGTCTTCACCCCCGACGCCTACTACTTCGGGGTGCTCCCGGTGCTCGCCGAGACCGTCAGCGGCTTCGGCGGCGCGCCCGCCGAGGTCGCGAGGGCCGCCATCCTCGGCCAGATGACCACCGGGTTCCCGCTCAGCCCGCTCACCGCCTCCACGTTCATCCTGGTCGGGATGAGCGGCGTGCAGCTGGGGGAGCACCAGCGCTTCATCTTCAAGTGGGCCTTCGCCTCCACGCTCGTCATGACCGCGGTCGCGCTGCTCACCGGCGCCTTCTCCCTCTGAACCAACTCGAGGACGATCGTTGTGAGATCTGTCAAGATCATGGCCGCCCTCTCGGCTGCCTTCACCCTGACCTGCGCCCCCGCCCCCGTCTCCGCCACGACCGACGCACCGCTCCCGCCCGACCCCTTCTTCTCGTACGACCGCCCCGCCGAGTACGGCGTCCACCAGGAACGCGTCACCGTCCCGCTGCGCGACGGCAGCCACCTGGCCTGCGACCTGCACCGCCCCGCCGCCCCCGACGGCACGCCCGCCCCCGGCCGCTTCCCCGGCATCGTCTACGACTACAACGCCTACAACCAGCTGGCGGCCCAGGGCCGGGCCGCCGCGTACTTCGTCACCAGGGGCTACGTCGCGGCCGTCTGCAACGCCAGGGGATCGGGCGACTCGCCCGGCCACCTCGACCCGTTCAGCCCCCAGGAGCAGCGCGACAACTACGACCTCATCGAATGGCTGGCCGCCCAGCCCTGGTCCACGGGCCGCATCGGGCAGACGGGCGTCAGCTACGGCGGCCACTCGTCCCTCCTGGTCGCCGTGAACAAGCCGCCCCACCTGGCCGCCGTCATCCCCGTGGACGGCATCAGCGACTGGTACGAGAACACGATCTACCGGGGCGGCATCTATTCGGCCAGGATCCGCGACTGGCAGCGCGCCACCGCACCCGACACCCTCGTGACCTACGCCCAGCACCCGCTCTACGACGACTTCTGGCGCGGGCGCAGCGTCAAGTCCCGCTGGCAGGACCTCGACGTCCCCGTCCTGGAGATCGCCGGCTGGTACGACCGGTACCGCCAGGGCATGGTCGAGAACTTCCAGGCGCGCGAGCGCAATGTCTGGCTGGTGTCCGGCCCATGGGTGCACGGCTGGCCGGCCGGGCAGCCGGCCGACATCGGCAACGGCGCCTATCTCGCCTGGTGGGACCGCTGGCTGGCCCGCTGCCCCGGCGCGCCGCTGCCCGCGGCCAAGGTGACCTCGTACGAGGTGCCGGGCACGGGCTGGCGGCAGTTCGACAGCTGGCCGCCCGCCGGGACGCGGCAGGTCCGCCTGGGCCTGTCCTCCGACGGCACCCTGTCGGCCACCCCGGGGGCCTCGGCGACCCGTACGTTCGAGGTCAACACCGAGCCGGTCGCGGGCGGCCCTGGCCAGCGGCTGGAGTTCGCGACGGCGCCGTTCCAGCGCGACCTGGTCCTCGCCGGTGACGTCCAGGCCAAGGTACGGGCCTCGTTCACCGCGACCGACGGCAACCTCGCGGTCGTGGTGCAGGACGTCGCCCCCGACGGCACCGCCACCCGCATCACCCAGGGCTGGCTGAAGGCGAGCCACCGCTTCGGCCACGACCGCGCCGTGCCGGTGCGCCCGGGCAGGACGTACGACCTGGAGATCCGGACCTGGCCCACCCACTACCGCGTCGCGGCCGGGCACAGCCTCCGCGTCACGGTGTCCAGCGACGACTACCCGGAGATCGACTCCGACGCACCGGCGGGCCAGGTGTCGCTGAGGCTCGGCCACGGCGGCTCGAACCTCCGGCTGACCACGCTACTGACCTGATCCTGTCGCGCCGGGCTCGGCATGCGGGGCCCGGCGCGACGGTGCCGGTGCCGCTGCCGGTGCCGGGAAGGCTGATGCGCCTGGGGTAGGATCGGCGCATGGTACTTGGCATTTTGTTTCGCTGATCACGCACTCGTGAGAAGGCGCAGTGCCGCTGGAGCGCGTCGGCCCCAGTGGCGGCTCGGCCGCGCCTGAGTCCGGCCGTAGCCCGCGTTCTCTCACCGCGTCGACCGTCAATCGGCACCAGCCAATCGGCATCAGCAGAGAAACGAGTGCATCACCGTGGCTTCCGGTTTCCTTTCCGAGCACACCGCTGTCCTGAACACCCTCGACCCCGATGACCCCGTCCTGGACGATCTCGAACCGCTGCGCGGCGTCATCGAAGACGCCCGCGTCGTGGGCATCGGCGAGGGCGCCCATTTCGTCCAGGAGTTCACTCTCGCCCGCGCACGGCTGCTGCGCTTCCTCCTCGAACGCTGCGGCTTCACCCACGTGGCGCTCGAACTCGGAGCCACCCAGGCCTCCGACGTCAACCCCTGGCTCGCCGGCGACGGCGACGAGTCGGACCTGCACCGGTTGAGCGGCCCCCTCACCCTCGGCGTCTTCGGAGAGCTGCTGCGCTGGCTGCGCCGCTACAACGTGAGCAGGCCGCATCCCGTCCAGATCGCCGGGATCGACCTCCCCAACACCCTGACACTCCTGCCGGACCTCGATCCGGTCGCCGATTACCTGCGGCTGGTCGACCCGGACGTCGCAGACCTCGTGACGGACGTCCTGCGCGCGGCCGGCGAGATCACCGGCGGCTCGGCCGCCGTGTCGGGGCCCCGATGGGGGAG